>JAAYCJ010000298.1 GCA_012729815.1 Phycisphaerae bacterium
TCGGGCATCAAATTGTTCGCAAATCCGGTCGAGTTCGGCAAGCTGGTCCTCCGTAGCCTGCTGACAGATCAGTTCGACCGAACGCGTCTCGATCAGTTCCCGAAGCTCATAGCTGTCGCGCAGGTCCTGCAACGTAACGGGGGCAACCGAGAAACCGCGATTGTGCGTGTATTGAACCAGCCCTTCTCCCGTCAGTTGGAGCAGCGATTCGCGGATCGGCGTCCTCCCCACGTTAATCATTCGCGATATCTCCAGTTCCGACAAGGGATTGCCAGCCTCGATCTGGCCGGAGAAGATCATGGATTTGATCTGCCGATAGACCTTTTCCCGCAACGGCGGCTGGGGGGATTCAAATCCTTGTCTCATGAACGGGTCCCTTTCGTTATGTATACTTTTGTATACGATCGTATGCGCACAGGATAACGCATTCATGAATGAACTTCAAGAGGATTCTCTGGGCCGGTCGGCCGCGGCCGAGCGGTAATGGCGTAAAGTCTTGTCAAGGCGAAGGATATGGCGTATGGATCCGAGATCCGCGTGCTATGACACGCCTTCGGTAGACGGAGAGAAACCGCCCGGCGCGTGGACGAAGATCCAGAACTCGTCCCCTCTTCATGACCCGCGCCTCATCTATACAAACAGAACGGCCCGTGGCGTCACGGGCCGTTCTGTCGATAATCGAATCCGTAAACGAGTCCTTAGCTTCGCCTGCGCATCAATCCAAGCAGGCCCAGCGCCAGCAGACCCAGGCTCGCCGGTTCGGGCACCAGCGTCACGTCGTCAATGCGATAGTACTCGTTCGGCACATTGGTTCCGGGCTCGTAACTGATCTTGACCTGATCATAGTTTGCGGTATTGAAATCGAACGAATGCGGGGTCCAGGAAACACCGGGATAGAAGGCCTCGCTGTCGATCTGGAGATCGCTGCCGTCCAGAATGCCGTAGATACTGATGACCCCAAAGCTGTTCGCACATGCATCGACCGTTGAGTACCAGGAAAGGGTATAGTCGGTGTTGGGGACGACGGCTACGGATTGCTGGAGTGCTTCTCCTTGGGTCATGTAGACATAGGCCGAACCACTCCCGTCGGCTGTATGGGAAACGGCCTCGTTGAGACCGGCCGAACCGATCGTCGTCCAGGGCTCGAGCCCATTGAACGTTCCGTTCGATAGCCCGCCCTGCGCCAGCGCCGAAAACACGACGAGCAGACATGCGATTCCCAGTGCCCTTTGTTTTGCCGAACCCATCTCAACTCTCCTTTCATAGAGAAAAGTTCATCAGGGGCGGAACGACGCGTTCCGCCCGCTTGCGTGCTACAGGACAAGCGGGGATGATCTTCGGGCGATGAAATTCGCCGTCAGAACGGCGGTTTGAGGTGCCTGGTCCCTCTTTTCCATTCGCCGAAGGAGAAACTGCCAGGCCTGCCGGCACATTGCATCCAGCGGCTGGGCGATCGTCGAGAGCGGGATTTCGAGGAACTCGATGTCCTCGATCCCGTCACAGCCGACCAGAGCCACGTCCGCGGGAACCCGAAGTCCCAGGTCGAGCAGGCCTCGATAGGCGCCGATGGCGATGGTGTCGTTGGCGCAGAACAGGGCGTCGGGACATCCATTGCGGCGGATGTAATCGCAAAGGGCCTGCCGGACGACCGGTTTGGACCAGTGGGGAACGACGATATACTCGGGTTCGCGACCCGCTTGCCCGACCACCTCGCCGTAGGCTCGGTATCGGTCGTCCTGGTCGTTGCGGGTGAAATCCGTCAGCACGTGGGCGATCCGTTGGCGGCCCATTTGGACCAGGTGCTCCATGGCGTGGCGCGAGGCGTCGTAGAGGTCGATCGTCACCGAATCGATCCTGCCCTTGCACAGGGGGCCGAGGTTCACGACCGGAGCCATTCCAGGAAAACCCGTCTCAAGGATATCCTGCAGGCCGCCCAATTCGCTTCCGTACATCAGGGTTCCGTCGACGTTGCTTCGCGACAGGCCTTTTCGGAAGGAATCGGTAAACTCGAAACCCATTTCCATCGTCACCAGGTCATAGTTCGACTGCCTGACCAAGCGGCGAAACGTATTGGCGACTTCCTGGAAAAAGGCGATGTCCAGGGACGGCGCCCAGAAACCGATCCGATGGGTTTTCCCGGTAACCAGGGCCCGGGCGCTGGTGTTGGGTTGATATCCCATCTTGCGACAGGCATCCAGGACCCGCTGACGCGTTCTTTCGGAAATGAACCGATCGGTCCGGTTGTTGATAACCCTGGAGACCGTCGAATGGGAGACGTTCAGCTCTTTCGCTATGTCCACGATGGTGATCTGCATCTTTTCCGCTCCACCGCACACGTTGTACCGCACACGTGTGGCCTTCATCTTAGCATTTTCGCGCATTGCCGTCAAGAGATTTGCAGGCCGTCTATTATTAATAAGAACTAAGTGAGCGCGATAGAGTCGGGACCACCACGCGTGCCATCTGGGCCATGGGAACAGGATTCCCATAGTCGGAAGGAACGGGAAGGACAAACAGGTTGTCGTGGATCACGTGGGCTGACTATCTGCGGCGTCGAAGCAGGAGGCCACCGGTGGCCAGGAGTACGCACGTCGCGGGTTCGGGGACGCTGTAGACTTCGAGTTCATCGATGCCGATCCCCGCGCCTTCCACCAGGATTCGAAGGCCGGTGACGCCCGCGATCGGGGAGAACTCGTAGAGATGCCTCATGTATCCCATGGGATCGACGTAACGTTCATCGATAATTCCGAGCGTCATCCACTCGGAATCCGGCGTGGCGGCATCGGGATTTTCGGCCAGCGTGAACTGGATGGTGTAGTATCCGGTGTAGCGGTCTTTGTAGGCGATGGCAGCGTCGCGGTTGTCGCGTCCGAAGGCGAGGGAGAAGATGGTGTACGGCTGATCGAAGGCGACGCCGAAGAAGCTGGAGTCGCTGCCGGCGATCCAGCTATTGGAGTTGCCGTACGTCTCGTCGTTGAGGTGGTCGATCTGGTGGATGTCGTATCCGGGGATCAGGTCCTTGGCAAAGGCCGTTGCCCCCTGGGTCTGGGAGGCGACGTTGGTTTGATCTTGGCGAAACGTTCCACCGACCTCCTTGAGGACAAGCGTCGGGTCCGGGACGTCGTAGAGGGCCTTGATGGTCTGCAGCGGCACGGTGGCGCTGGCGCCGTAGTTGGGAACGCCGGCGGCGGCGCCGTTGTCCCAGACCCACTCGCTGACGCCGGCCTGCTGGAAGTTGTTGACCATATCGACCACGGTTTGTTCGGCCAGTTCCGGATCGATTCGGTGCAGCGTTTCGGCGACCCAACCGGTGGGAACGCCCCAGTATCCGCCGTTCTGGTAGCCCGCGGGCGTCCAGGGGACCATGGCCTCCCAGGCCATTCCCGCTGGGAGATGGCGGACCTGCCCGGCCGCGACGACCTGGTCGTAGTGATCCTTGAGGTATTGGGCGACGGCCAGGGATTGTTCTTCGGAGGCGACTCCGAGGTGGACGGCGAAGGCGGAGCCCCAGATATCAGGCTGATCGCATCGGACGGTGGCGGCCTTGAAGAGGCCGGTGGAGGCGTCCCAGAAGACGCTGCGCACAGCGGCGGCTTTGGAGTCCGCAGCGGCCCGCCAGGTTGCGGCTTCGCTCGTTCGGCCGGCGGCGGTCAGCAGGTCGGCCAGTTGCCGGCTGGCGCGGATATCCAGAAGCGAGCAGAACAGCTCGTCGCCGGACTTCTTGATGCAGTCGGTAAAGCCGTAAGGGACGCGGTCCCAGTCCTTGGCTGGGTCGATGTAGATCAGGCCGTTGGCGGGATCGCGCGGCGCGGCGTTCATCGTTTTGACCAGCGGATCGATGATCTGCTGCAGGAATGCGGGATCCTGGACCTGCTGATAGGTTCGCCAGCCGACGTCGATCATGAACGGCGAGCCGTCGGCGACGGGATTTTCGCCCATTGTGCCCATTCCGTTCATGTAGTATGGGGTCCCGTCGAAGGTGACCAGGTCGACCGCGGCCCCGTCGCTTCGAAGGGCGTCGATGAACGTCATGCAGGCGTCTTTGAGTTCCTGGTGGCTGAAGACCTCGGGGCAGCCTTCGAGCAGGTAGGCGTAGTCGCGCAGGACGAAGAAGTCATAGCCGCCTCCGGCTTGGGGGATGAAGGCCATCGTTCCGTCGGCCATCGGTCGCGCCGAACCGCGCACCAACTGCTGGGCCCGCTGTTGCAGCCAGATGCCCGCTTCCCGCCCCGTGGCGACCTGGGCCATCGACGGCGCTGCCGCGGCGAGGACAATCGGGCAACCCCACACGAACCACACAGCTGTTTTGGTCTGCATTGGTCTTCACGCCTCGACAATAGGTACTCATGAAACTCGGTGCGCCATCTCGGGTGGAGATCAGCATTGTTCCGTGTTGCATTCCCGCGGCTGACGTCCATAATGGCGAATAATGAACGTGTGAAAGGCGTTTTTCTGTGCCTGGTCCATCGACGCCTTTCACACGTTGCTTATGGACAGAGAAGCCATCCTCTCATTCCGACACGCTACGATCTGCGTCTGAGGAAAAGACCACCCAACGCCAGGATCGCCAGCGAAGCCGGTTCGGGAACGACGTTGATTTCGGCGTCCATCAACGTATCTCCCGCGTGCGAACCGTCCTGTCCCGCCGCTCGCTTGATGACCAGGTCAATGGTGTCGCCGACCGCGACGGAGGTGTTGAGGATTCCGGTCACGATGTCGGTCTCGGGCTCGGCGGCGCCCTGGCTGAACAGGGTGGAGCCGTTCACCAGGACCCAGGCATCGACCTTGGTCGCCCCGAGGTCTCCGAAGGTCACATCCACCGTCGCGGGTCCGGCTTCGGGAGCGGTCCATCGGATGATGCTGTAGACCGTGTAGTTCGAGCCGTCCCAGGTGTTCTCGGCGACCTGCTTGACCGTTCCGTTGTTGAAGTACGTGTGAGGGGTAATGTGTCCGACGTTGGCATTGGCCGTGTTGTAGGACTGCCCCAGATAGGCTTCCGTGTGCCAGACGGTGGCCTCGGTGCCGAGATACACGTCGTAGGGAGCAAAGCTCCCCAACGCCTGCGAACTGCCCGCCGACCAGGTTCCCACCGACGGAGCGGCGGCCGGCCAGCCGCCGTTGGCGGATACATCCGCGTTCAGATCGTACACCACCGCCCAAGCCGGACCCAGACAACCCAGACATACCCCAACCGCCATCACCAACCATCTCCCAACCATACGACGTCTCCTCTGGAAAAAGAACAGGCGCGGACTCGACGGACCACCCGCCGACTCCGAAGCCGGTCGTTTCATCTGTCAACGTCAAGGTCTCGATTCGCCGCCGCCGAATCCCGCGTTCTGAGGTGAATCGTCCACCACACCGGCGCCATCCCATAGGTAATCCCGGATGAAGTCATAGGCTTCCAGGTGGAATGCCATGGTGTTGGTGATGTGCTCTTCCATCTGTTGCCATGCCGCAAAACCGTCGCGGCGCTCCATGGCCCGGTGGATGGCGTAGTGATGCTCGAAGTCCTGGATCAGGTGGCGCACAAAGGCCTTTACGCCCGGGAAATAGAGGACCTTCTGCAGCGTCTGCGTGATGATGTGCAAATCCTCGATGGCCTTGGTCAGGTGAGGGTTTTCCGTGGCTTGGATGATCGTGGTGTGGAAGACGGTGTTCAGCCGGAAGATCTCCTGCCCCACCGGCGCCAGAAGCCGTTTCTGATGACGCTCCAGGGGATCCTCGGCGATCTGCCTTTCAATGCTCCGAGCCACTTTCACCTGGCGCAGATGGCTTCGAAGGTTGTTGCGAAGGTCCCGCAGCGTTTGAGGGGAAATCATCCGAGCGGCAAGTTTGGCGGCGCCGCTTTCGAGGATGATGCGGGACTGGTAGATCTGTTCCAGTTCCTTGCGGCTCAGCTTTCGCAGCCGAACCCCGACTTTGGGAATGGTTTCGAGCAATCCCTCATTTTCAAGCTGGCTGACCGCTTCGCGGACGGGAATATGGCTCATGCCGATGGTCTTGGCGATCTTGCCCATCGACAGGTACGCCCCATCCGACCATCGCCCCGACAGCAGCCCGTCCCGGATGTGTCGGTAGGCCTTGCTCTTCAATCGCGTCGCCATCGTTTTTCCCTGCCCTTCAAGCTCTAATATAACCCTCTATAGTGGGTCATATATGTGCCAATATACTAACTGGCACTCTTTTGTCAATAGGCACGTTACTCACCGGGTTGGTTTGGCAGCGTCCCGGAGAATTCCGGGATGCCCTGTGCACCGATTGCCGGAGCGCAGGTACCGGCAGGATGGTGCGTCGCCAAACGCACGAGCTTTCGGAGGCCATCCCCCCGGGCCAGGAAACACGGAAACACTAAGCGCGCCATTGATGCCTTTTGGCGAACGCCGCGGGCAGAGAGAAGGAGGAAAACCAAGCGGGGGCGTTACCGGAAGTGGACGATTGACAGGCGTATAACACGCTATCGATATCTATCCTGTTACGTATTCCAGTGTCTTACGATGGTATTTTGACTTGCTGTCCAGTTTTACCCATTGACATGATCATATGGTTATGGTACATAATGTTACGTTGAGATGCGGACACGCGGTCGTCGGATGCGGGGCGATCGGCGACCCGGGACCGAGGCGGATCGGTCCGGGATTGGTCCGGGCCTTGCGGTGCGGACACGGCGGGGCCGGAAAGAGTGGTTTTGTTTTTATACTAGAAGGAGAGGTGAACATGGAACGATCACGATGTCTGTTGTTGACGGTGCTAGGCGTGTGCCTTGCCGTCGGTGCGGCCCAGGCGGTGCCGGTTTCGGTCCTGAACCCGGGGTTTGAAGACCCGGCCCTGGACGTGGGCGGATTTACCTCGGCCCTTCCCGGCTGGAACATTGCCTCCGGGGCGGCCGGTATCATTCGCGTGACCACGGGCGCGGACCCCGATTACCCGCTGGGCGGCTACAGTGACCTGAACGCGGCGTACAGCGGACCGACGCCGGACGCCGGCAGCATGTTCTATCAGTGGTTGGGAGTGACGGCCCTGGCTGACACCCGGTATACACTGTCGGTCCAGGTCGGCGACCGGAGCATTTCCCTCTGGAACACGACCCTCCCCGAACAGGTCCGTGTTGAACTCCACACGGCCTCCGGTTGGGCCCTCACACCCGTGGCTGCTCTTTCGAGCACCCCCACACCGGCGGACGGCGAGATGGTCACCTGGACGCAGGTTTTCGATATTTCCGCGGAATTGGCGGGCCAGGACCTTGCCATCGTTCTGGGCAGCAATGACTCCAGGAGCTTCCCCCCAGGTCCAGGCGCTCAGGTGCAGTTCGACGATGTCGCCCTCGACGTCTCCCCGATTCCCGAGCCGATGACGGCGACCCTGCTGATCAGCGGGATCGGCGGACTGGTTCTTCGGCGGCGGAAATGACGGCGGACAGGAATGAGACGTGGCGAGGACGAGGGCTTCGTCCTCGCCATTTTTCAACACGGATGGTAGGATGGGCAACGGGAAAGGGCTTCAAGGGCTTCGGCCAAAGGACAAGCCGTGAAGGGTGATCGGTAGACGTGGCGAAATCGGAATCGGCTGGCAAGTTGAATTTGTCGTTGATCGCCCGGGAGTCGGGGGTCAGCAAGATGACGGTCAGCCGCGTGCTTCGCAGCGAGAGCAACGTCTCGCCGGAGACGCGGCGGGCGGTTTTACAGGTCGCTGAGCGGATGGGTTTTGTCCCATCGCGCCCCCGTCGGCCGCGGTCGGACCTGGGCCACTACTACATCCTCTTTCAGCAGAGCTATTCGGTCAACGACGCGTATTTCAGCGGGATCATTCTGAGCATTCAGAACGCCCTGTTCGACCACGGCTGCGGCTGCTCGTTCGGCATCATCACCGAGGAGTACGGCGATTTCGTCAAGCTCAACGCGCTCATGAAGGGCCGCGAGGTCAGCGGGGTGTTCGTGATCGGCGAGATTCCCGCGCGCGACGCCAACATGCTTCTGGGGAGTTTTTCGGACATTATTTTCATCGATTATCCGGGCGGTTCGACGCTCGACTACCCGTACAACGCGATCACGACGGATAACGTCTACGGCGGCCATCAGGCGGTTCGGCACCTGCTGGACCTGCGGCGTCGGCGCATTTTGCTGCTGGCCGGGCGGCAGGGCCATTACTTCACGAACGATCTGCTGCGGGCCTATCAGGAGACGCTGGCGGAATACGGCATGGCGTTCGATCCGGGCCTCGTGCGGCATGGCGACTTCCATACCGACAGCGGATACCGTCAGGTGGCTGACGCGCTGGCTGAGGGTCTGTCATTTGACGCGATTTTTTCCAACGACGAAATGGCCTGCGGGGCCATGCGGGCGCTGTGCGAGGCGGGACGGTCGGTGCCCGACGAGGTGTCGATCGTGGGTTTCGACGGGCTTCCGGCGACCCGGATGGTCACGCCGCGTCTGACGACGGTGGCGGTGGATCGGGAGAAGATGGGCCGGCTGGCCGTTCATCGGCTGCTGTCGTTCGAGGAGGACTCGGCGGTAACGGCCCCTTACGAGAAGATATCGTTGTTCCCCAAACTGATCGTTCGCGAGTCGACCAGCGAAAAGAGGACGGCGGACTAGTGCCGTTCATTTTCCGGTGATGACCGGGGCGTGACGGTTTCAACAGAACACACTCAAATCTGCATCAGACCTCATGAGACGCAACCGGAGCGATCCTGGCTGTTCCGGCTGTGCTGACGGAGAATGTGATCCATGTCGCAATCGAGCAATCATCCCGAGACGGAGAACCGGTATCGCCGGCTTCTGGACTTGAAGGCAAAGGGCGAGGCGGTTCTGACGTTCGACCATGGCGTCGGGCAGGTGGCCTTGTGCCCCGATATGGGCGGCCGCGTGTTCGCTGAGTTGGCCGGGCGGTCGATGCACCGGATCGACCTGGAGACCGTCGCCGATCCCCGCCATGCCTTCAACAACTTCGGCGGCGGGAACTTCTGGCCCGCGCCGGAAGGCGGCCGGTTCGCGTTCAACTACCGGGGCGATGCGTGGTACGTTCAGCCGGTGATCAACTGTCAGCCGTTTGGCGTGGCGGCCCGCGACCGGACCGCCGCCACGATCGTCAAGGAGATCGCCCTGGTCAACCGCGGCGAGACGGTGCTCGACGTCGCGATGCGGCGGGAGCTGGCCGTGCTGCCGGATGCCCCGGCGCTCCTTCGCGGAGCGGCTTGCCAGGTGCTGTCGTACCGGACGGTCGATTCGTTCGAGGTGCGCGGCGAGGTCTCAGCCGAGGACGCCCTGATCGCCGCCTGGACGCTCGAGCAGTTCGACGCGTCGCCCGAGACGGTCAGCTTCGCGGTCGTCGATCAGCCGCGGGCCGCGATCAACTTCGACTACTACGACCATCCGCGCGAGCGGATTCGATTCCACCGACGCGGGTTCGTCTACCGGACCGACGGCCAATGCCGAGGCCAGATCGGCATCAACAGATCGGCCGGCACCAGTTGCGTGGGCTTCTACGATCTTTCCCGTCGCCTGCTGTGCCTGCGAGAGAACCGGAGCGATCCGCGGGAAGGCGTGTTCTTCAACATCGCCGACAACGATCAACCGGACGGGCCCTGGTCGGCGGTGGACAACTACAGCATCTTCAACTCGGATCCGGACATGCGGGCGTTTGAGCTCGAGACGATCGGCTCGGCCCGCGTGGACGGCGGACGGCTGACCGGCTCGCAACTGGTTTCGGTCACGACATTCGCGATCTTCGAGCAGGCGGCGGACCTGGAACGATTGACGATGAAGATGCTGGGAGCGGCAACGAAGTGACACCGCGTCAACGGATCATCGAGGCCATGAGCCACCGCAGGCCCGATCGTGTGCCGCGATACGAGATCTTCCTGCCGGGTTACGTGGACCGGTGGCGGCGATCCAAGGGCAAAGGCCCGGACGCCGACGTCTACGACGCGTACGACCGGATCGACATCGGAACCGTGCTGGCGATGCAGGAAGGGCCGCTGGGCAGCCGCGTGGAGAGGCGGGAAACGGACGGCGATACTTACTATCAGCGCGACAGTTGGGGCCGGTATCAGAAGTGCAGCCGCAGCGGCACGTTTTTCGAGGTGCTCGAGTCGGCGATCGCGGAGAAGTCCGACCTGGACGCCCTGCGGTTCGAAGACCCATGGACGGCCGATCGTACGGCGATGTACCGGGAGTGGGAGCGCCGGGCCTCCGAGCGGTTCTGCCCGGTCAGCGGAGTGATGGGCCTGTTCATGTCGTCGTACTACCTTCGCGGCGAGTTCGAGCTGCTGGTTGACCTGAAGGAAGACGAGGCGTTCTGCCGGTCGCTGGCTGAGCGGGTCGCCAGGTTCCTGGCCGCGGCGGGCGAGAAGGCGCTGGAGGTGACGAACACGGGCGAGACGGCGATCTGGGTGTACGACGAGCTGGGCAACAACCAGTCGTCGCTCATCTCGCCGCAAACGTTTGAGCGGGTCTATCTTCGGGCGTACCAGGCGATGATCGGGCGGTGGAAATCGCGCGGCCTGAGGAACGTGATCCTCCACTGCGACGGCAACTGCCTGCCGCTGATCGACCTGCTGATCGAAGCCGGGTTTACGGGGATTCAGGGCGTGAATCCCTCAGCGGGGATGACCGTCCCGGCGGTCAAGGCCAGGTACGGCGACCGGCTGGTGCTGATCGGCGGGATGTGCAATATCCACGTGCTGACGCAGGGAAGCCGCGACCAGATCGCGCGCCAGGCGGCGGAGATTGTCGAGGCGGCCCGCGACGGCGGCGTGATTATCGGGACGCATTCGATCGATTCGGACATTCCGGTTGAGAACTACGATTTCTACCATTCGACGTTGAAACGATTGGACGAGACCTTTTAGCATTCTGATGCAAGGAGACAGGTTGTGGCGTATCTGAACAGGCAGGAACGTGACGCGCGGCTGGAGAAGGTCAAGGCGATCATGAAGGCCGGGGACCTTGATGCGGCGCTGGTGTACTACGACGAGTTCAACATCGGCAACGGCTGGTACCTGACCGGCTGGTGCCCGCAGTTCGAGAGCGGGATGGTGCTGGTCGGCCGGAACGGCGAGCCGATGATTCTGGGCGGCCCGGAGAGCGAGCCGTTCGCCAAGCTCGACAGCGCGATCACCGAGACCCGCAACTTCCCGGTGTTCATGGTTCCCGATGAAGAGTACCCGAACGCGACGATCACCGATTTTCCGGCTTTGTTCGCGGAGCTCAAGTCGAAGCTGGGGGCCGTCCGGCGGATCGGGCTGGTCGGAGCGGGCCGGATGCCCGCGGACTGCCACAAGCAGATCGTCGAGGGGTTTGCGGGCGTGGAGATGATCGACATCACGCAGGCATTCGTCGAGCTGCGGTACGCCAAGTCCGCGTGGGAGCGCGAGCAGATCCGGGCGGCGTTCGCCCTGGCTGATCAGTGTTACGAGGCGATGAAGGCGAAGATCGCAGCGGGCGTCTCGGAGATCGAGGTGGCCGCGGCGGGTGAGTTCGCCGCCCGCAGCCGCGGGGCCAGCGGCTTTGGATTCAGCGCGATCGTCGGCAGCGGCGCCCGCTCCAACGCTGTGGTGCCGACGGCAAGCTCGAAGAAGCTGGCGGCGGGCGAACTGGTGATGATCGGGATCGCCCCGAAGGTCCAGGGCTACGCCGGCGTGGTCGGCGACGTGCTGCCCATCAGCGGCGAGTACACCGCCAAGCAGAAGGAATGCATCCGGCACCTGAAGGAAGCGTTCCGGCTGACCAGACAGCAGCTTGCCGCGGGCAAGGTGGGCAAGGAGATCGACGCGCCGGCCCGGGCGTATTTCGCCAAGCACGACCTGTCGAAGTACCTGGTGTGCCCGTTCGTCCACACGATCGGACTGCACGAGGCGGAGGCCCCCTTCTTCGGCCCCAACAGCACCGACGTGCTGAAGCCGGGCATGACGGTGTGCGTGGACGTCAGCTTCTTCGGCCACCCGGAATTCAACGGCACGCGGATCGAGACCGGCTACGAGATCACCGACACCGGCGCGGTGGCGATGAGTCCGAAGATGGATCGATACTTCACCGCGTAGCACAGCCGTCGGCGGCGCAAGGAGACGGTTCGATGACAACCCAATCCGATCTGCCGGTGGGGAGCCATCCGGCGGCACTGGAGTTCGATCACTTTCCAACCCGCCAGCAGGCGGTGGTCTGGCGGAACTGGGAGATGGTTCCGCTTGGCCGGCTGGCGGCGCTGCTCGGCGCGAGCGAGGATAACGTCCTGGCGCTGGCGGCGGGCATGGGCCTGCGGACGCCGCCGAAGGTGAATCCGCGCTGGCTGGAACGCGGGTACGTGACGATCATCCGCAACAACTGGCATCTGCTGCCGTACGATCAGTTGCTTGAGCTCCTCGGATGGTCAGCGGAGAAGATGGACTTCTCGCTGCGGGAAGATGACTTTTTGTTCTGCAAGCTCGGCGGCCTCAAGCCGCGGTGCGAGCCGGTTCGCTATTCGTCGCTGACGGCTGACCAGCAGGCGCGGACGGCGGAACTGCGGTCGCGGGTCGAAAAGCACTTTCCCCAGAGCGAGGGGTCCGAAGAACCGCCGTTCGCCTTCGTCGACCGCTACCAGACCGCGTCTGGCGGACTCACCGCGACGAAGGCTTCCAGCCGTTTCGACCTGCGGCTGATCTATCCGTGGTTCGCCCTTTACGGCGATCCGCTGCTGGACCCGCGGCTCGATCCGTTTCCGGACGGGTTGCTGGAGTCGCTGGCGGCGATGGGAATCAACGGCGTCTGGATGCAGGGCGTGTTGTACACGCTGATCGAGTGGTCGCCGGCGCCGGAGATGTCGGCTGGACATGAAAAACGCATCAAGACTCTTCGCGCCCTCGCCAAGCGGGCTGAGAAGTACGGAATCGGCTTATACCTCTATCTGAACGAACCGCGGGCGATGCCGTTGAAGTTCTTCGACCGCCATCCGGAGTGGAAAGGCGTGGAATACGGCCAAGCCGGCGTGGCGACCACGTGCACCTCGCATCCGCCGGTGCTGGAGCTGCTTGCCCGAAACACCGAGGCGCTGTTCCGCGCGGTTCCGGAGCTGGCGGGCGTCTTTACGATCACGATGTCCGAGAACCCGACCAACTGCTACGCCCAGATGCGAGGCAACGAATGTCCCCGCTGCGCCAAACGGTCGCCGGAAGAGGTCGTAGCCGAGGTGAATGGCGCCATCGAGGAAGGCGTTCATCGGGCCAAACCCGAGGCCCGGGTGATCGTCTGGAACTGGGGCTGGCATCCGTTCGTCGGCGTTGAGGGCGCCAAGCGGATCGTGGACCGGCTGCCCGCGACGGTGGAACTGATGTGCACCAGCGAAGAGGCCATGCCCACCCACGTCGGCGGCGTGGACGGCTCGATTGTTGACTATTCGATTTCGCAGGTCGGGCCGGGCGAGTACGCCAGAGACCTCTGGCGGCACGCGATCGGCCGAGGCCTCAAAGCGGTCGCCAAGGTCCAGGTAAACAACTCGTGGGAGTGCTCAGCCATCCCGTACATTCCCGCCGTCGACCTGGTTGAGACGCACCTGGACCGCCTGACCGAGTGCGGCGTAACCGGGCTGATGGCCAGTTGGACGCTCGGCGGGTATCCGGGCGGCAATCTCGAACTGCTCTCGCACTCGTCGGAAGAACTGGCGGTCCTGAAGTTCGGCCCGGAGGCGGCGCCGTTGGTCCGCAAGGCGTGGTCGCTCTTGAGCCGGGCGTTCACGGAGTTCCCCTTCGATTGCGGCGTACTCTATCGCGGACCGCAGAACGCTGGTCCGATGAACCTGCTGTGGGCCGAACCGACCGGCTATGGATCCACGATGGTCGGATTTCCCTATGACGATCTGACCGGCTGGCGCGGACCCTATCCGGAAGACATCTTCGAGAACCAGCTTCGCCAACTCAGCGAGACGTGGAAGAAGGGTCTGGACGAGTTGGATCAGGCCAACCGGATCATCGACCCGGAGCACCGGGACAACCTGTCTGAGTTAATCCGCGTCGCGACCGGAGTCTACTGCCATTTTCGCAGCGCATACCTTCAAACGGCCTTCGTCCGGCTCCGCGACGGCAATCTTACGGACAGAAGACGGAAAATGCTGGCGGCCCTCGATGAGGAGATCGAGGTCGCCAAGGTGCTTCACCGTTTGGCGATGACGGACGCCCGGATCGGGTTTGAGGCCACCAACCACTACGCCTATACGCTGAACGACCTGAAGGAAAAGGTCGTCAGTTGCGAAGCCCTTCTTGACGGGCTCGGCAAGGATTGAAGCCATGTGGATGGGCTGGAGCAAGACGTTCGGCGAACCGTTGGCAGCACCCCTAACGCTGAATTTCCTGCCGTCCTGGTGGTATCGGCAATACGGGATCTCTCACGGCGAACGCGTCTTTCGGGACCCTGAATTTCGAGCCGCCACGCAGCGGGAAATGCACCGGTTGGTCTATGACCGGTTCAAGGACCTGGGGTTCGGTCAGGAGGACCCTCCGCTGGTGTATTGTGCCGATCATTTGGGCAATGCCACCATGCCCGCGATGCTGGGATGCGAGGTGAGATTTGCCGACGACCAGTACCCGGTGAATAACCCGCTGCCGATGGACGTCTTGCGGCGACTGGCCGTACCGAAAGATATCACCCAATCGTTTCCTTTAAACGATATTCTCGGGCAGGAACGGCAAATCGCTCAAAAAACCGGCAGCCGGGTGGACTTGATCTGGCCGACCCAGGGAGTTCAGAATATTGCATTATTGACTCAGGGATCAGATTTCTATACGGAATATTACGAAAACCCCGAATGGGCCGGACGCCTTCTCGACGTGTCCTGCGATTTGATTATCGCGATACTGGAGTACCAGAAATCAAGAGGCCAGGAGCTGATGCTCTTCAGTCACCAGAACTGCACGGTGGAGTTGTGCGGCCCAAAGGTATACCGGGAGTTTCTGCTCGCCTACGATCTGAGGCTGTATCGTACCGCTGCGAGATTGGGGTGGAAGTACAACATCCACCACTGCGGAGTATTCGATGCGTTCGCGGAATTATACCGGCAAATCGGGCCGCTGGATTCGATCCAGGTCGGCTGGGGGTCGGATTTGCGCCTGGCTCTCGACACGTTTCCCGAGGCCAAGGTGGATTATATCATCAGCCCGACGTTTCTGCACGATGCCGATCCCCGCGCCATCGCCGACCGGGTTCGCGGACTGGTGGACGCCGCGGGCGGCGATCTTGCCCGTACATCGTTTACCGTCTGCGACGTGGAAGACGGAACCCCGGACTCCAGCATCTTCGCCGTTGCGGAGGCGCTCGCGGGGCGAGGCTGATCAACCGGAACAGGGCCGAGGGGAATACCCATGCCGTACCAAGGCAGTTTCGACAAGCGAACCGTTCCCGACACGCTGGACCTGGCCGACCGGGCCGAGTTGGCCCTCAACGGGATCGGCGGCTGCATCGATCCCCAACTGCATCACATGATGTTCTTCCACGTCTTTTACACGTGCCGAGAGCCGTACATGCGGCATCACGGCGCGGACACCACTTGCGATCCAAAGTTCGCCGAGTCCTTTCCGATGATGCGGGTCATGTGCGGAAGCAGCCTGTACCGCGACGTCGAATCCGCCCAGATGGACGATCTGCTCTCGCGCATCGACGACGGCCTGTACTGGAACCGATACGAGCCCTCGCGGCCGTGGTACAACTCGTACAACCCGGACTTCGACGGCGTGCGCAAGAACGAAGACCTGGCCATGCCGGGCGCCGCGGGACGAATGGTCCGCACCCTGGCGACCTGGCGCGAGCTCGATGGCAACACGGGCCGGGACAGGTACATCCGTGAACTGGTGGATGGGCTGTTCCGCATCGCCGTCCACCGCAACGCCTACAGCTACTATCCCGACGGCGGGTTCGGCGAGCCCTTCAATTATCCCCGCTCCGGATGGATCCGGACCGACGAACCCAAGAGCGAAACCGAGGGCGGCGAGGGCGCGGTCACCGCCTTTCAGGCCCATCAGATCCAGGGCCTCTGCCGCTGGTACGCCGCCAGCGGCGACCAGAAGGCACTGGACCTGGCCGGGCGATTGACCCGATTCTGCATGTTGCCGAAGTTCTGGGGCGGCCTTCCCGATCCGGAGGGGAACCGCGAAGGCCTCGCCGGACAGGCCATTCCGCATAGGCCCGACCCGGTCGGCGTGGCCGGCCACGAGCAGGGCCACTGGTTCAGCCATTTCCATGCCCGTGCGATCACGCTCCGCGGCGTCCTCGAGTACGCCATGGCCGTCGGCGATCAGCGCATCCTGGAATTCGTCCGCCGGGCGTACGAGTACACCCTGACCTTCGCCATCCCGCGGATCGGATGGTTCAACTGCTTTCCCGGACGGCTCAACGTCTGCGAAGGCTGCGCACTGGGCGATATGGTGGCCCTGGCCATACGCCTCACCGATGCCGGCCTCGGCGATTTCTGGGACGACGTGGACGCGGTGGTCCGCAATCATCTGGTCGAACAACAACTGATCGACGCGAGTCTTCTGGAGCGGGTGGCGGCTCATAGCTCCGAGCGGCCGCCCGAAGACCACAGCCGGTATCCGGGACAGGAGACGACCGACAACGTCATCCAAAGAAGCCTGGGCGTCTTCGCGGGGCTCTCGACGCCCGTGTCCATTCCCGGGCCGTGGATCATGCAGTGCTGCACCGGAAACGCCTCCCAAGGGCTCTACTACGCGTGGGAAGGGATCGTCCGCCGCTCCGGCGACTCGGCCCAGGTGAATCTGCTGCTCAACCGGGCTGATCCATCCCTGGACATCGACAGCTACCTTCCGCATGAAGGAAAAGTCGTCATTCGGAACAAGACCAACCGAAGAATATCGATCCGCATCCCTTCGTGGGTGGACCGTAAGGAGATACGCACGCATGTCTCTGGAAGGCCGCGTCCTTCCGAGGACTGGGTGGGAAATTTCCTCGTCTTTGACGATCTGAAGCCAGGGAATGAGATTTGCATCGATTTCCCGATCCGCGAAACCGTCGCGAGCTACACCGCCAACTGCCGGACACCGATGGAACAGACATACGCCTGCAGATTCCGCGGCGGCACGCTCGTGGACATCTCACCCCGCGACGACTCGCCCACGAGCTATCCTCTGTATCAACGCGACCTTCTCCGAAACGACAAAACGCCCATGAAGAAGAAGAGACGCTTCGTTCCTGAGAAAACAATCCTTCACTGGTAACCAGGAGCACCGCATGTGGTACCACACCAGCTATCGCCGAAACCTGATCGACATGCACATTCCCGACTGGAACGAGGAGTTCCTCTCGCGGTTTGACCCGAAGACCTACGTCGACATGCTGGAGCTTGGGCGGGTCGATACGGCGTACATCTACTGCACCTCGTGCCTGGGCCTCTGCTATTGGCCGACGAAGGTCGGCAAAATGCACGCCGGACTCAAGGGCCGCGACATCCTGGCCGAACTGTTTGCCCTCTGCAAGCAGCGCGGCATCCAAGCCGTCGCCTACTACAATAACTGGTCGCGCTGGGCCGTCGAGAACCACCCCGACTGGCGGTTTGTTTCCGTCGACGGCCGAAGCACGCTCGAATACCTGGACAAAGGCCACTACGGCGCCTGCTGCCCCAACTCGCCCTACCGCGACTTCGTCGTCGCCCAGATCCGCGACCTGTGCAGCCGGTACGAATTCGTCGGCATGTGGTTCGACATGGGCATGTGGCCCTTCTCGGTCTGCTACTGTCCGCACTGCCAGGCCCGATACGAAAAGGAAGCCGGCGACGGACCCCTGCCGCGCGTCCAGGACTGGAGCGATCCGCGCTGGCGGCGGTTCGTCGAGCAACGCAACGGGTGGCTGGCCGAGTACACGCAGCTCCTGACCGACACGGTCAAGGCATGCAACCCAGCCCTCTCCGTCGCCCACCAGGGCGCCGGATGGACCCAGGGCTGGGTGACCGGAACCTGCCAGGGCTACTTCGCCGCCGGCGACTATGCGGGCGGCGACTTCTACGGAACCTTCGCCGACCATTCGATGGCCTGCAAGCTCCTGGCCAACCTGACGCCGAACAAGCCATTCGAGTACATGACCTCGCGCTGTCCGGACCTCTCCGAGCACACCACGCTCAAACCCGTCGAGCAGCTCCGCACCGAGATCGCCATCACGCTGGCCCACAACGGCGCGTTCTTCGCCATCGACGCCATCGACCCGCGCGGCACGCTCGACCGGCGGGTCTACGAGATGCTGGGCACGCTCTTCGCCGAAGTCGAAAGCTATGAGCCATTCCTCGACCGCGACAATGAACTGTGTCAGGACATCGCCGTCTACCTGAACTTCGAGTCGCTGACCGATTGGGCGGCAAGCGGGAAGACAGTGACGGAGTGGATCGCGCCCGCGCCGCAGCTCGAGGATATCCGCCTGCTGGGCCGGGCCCTCACCGAAGGCCATGTCCCCTTCGGCTGGATTACCGACAGGAACCTTGGCGAACTGGACCGCCACCGGGTCATCCTGGTGCCGGACTTCGTCGAGCTCACCAGCCGCGAAGCCAAAGCCTTGCGCGACTTCACACACGCCGGCGGCGCGGTCGTCGTCTTCCGCGGGCGCCGCAACCTCGGACCCGGCGCCGATCCGCAGACCCGCCAGATTCTGACGGACATGCTCGGCGTCGAGCACCTGGGCGAAACCGCCGACTGCGCCACGTACGTCGCGCCGACCGAAGCCGGCCGGCCGCTGCTGGCCGAGCAGAGCGCCGATTATCCGCTCGCCGTCAACGGCCCGCACAGCAAGATACACCTCACCGGCGACGCCGAAACGCTGGCAACGATCGTCCTGCCGTATACCGACCTCTCGGATCGCAACAGGTTCGCCTCAGCCATCAGCAATCCGCCGGGCGTCCCGACCGACCTGCCGGCCATCGTCAGGGCCCGATGCGGAAACGGGACGGCCGTGTTCGTCTCCGGCCAACTCGAACGCGCCCGCTTCGAACCGCAGCGGCGCACGCTCATCCGCCTGGTGCGGTCGTTGCTCGGGCGACCCGCGACGTTCGAGACCGACGCGCCGCGGGCCGTCGAACTGACCGCCCTGCACAACCCAGCCAGAAGGCGCTACACCGTCTGCCTGGTGAACCAGCAGGAAACCCTGCCGGCGGTTCCCGTCGCACCGATTCACGTGACGCTGTGTGTCGGCGCGCAGCGTGTCGCGCAGGTGCTCAAGATGCCCGAGCGCCAAACGGTAGCCTTCGAGCAGCGGGCCGATGCGGTGCGCTTTGCCACAACCCAATTGGACGTCTTCCTGATGTACCAGATCGAGCTTCAGGAGTAGGAGACCGGCCATGAACGCCCACGACGCCAACACCATCATCCTCAGCTTCGACATGGAGCCCGATCTGGGTTCCTGGACGTCCGGCCAGCGCGGCATCCGCGAAGGGACGCCGGAGATACTGAACGTGCTTCGCCGCCAGGGCGTGCCAGCCACGTTCCTGTTCACCGGGCGCGAAGCCGAGCATAACCCGGATATCGTCGCGCGGGTCCTCTCGGACGGCCACGAGATCGGCTGTCACACCATGTTCCACGAGACGCTGGGCAACGCGGTCTTCCAGATGCCCGGCGACAGCCCCGTCCTCGACGCTGAGATTCCCGGCCGCCTGGCGCTGGCCACCGATACGGTCGAACGTATCGCGGGCGTTCGGCCGGTCTCGTTCCGCGCGCCGCGGCTATTCGGCTCGACGACGATGGTCAACGCGCTGGAGGATCTGGGCTATCGGATCGACTCCTCATATCCCGCCTACTTCCACGGCAGCGACTTCCGGCCGTACCATCCGGACGCCGACGACTGGGCCAGACCCGGAAACATGCGCATCGTCGAATTGCCGCTGTTCTACGACACCGACGCCGTGACCGACGATCCGCTGCGCCGCAGCGGCGATCAGTGGCCTCAGCTCCGGCTCCACGGTCCAAACGCCTTCGCCGACCTGTGTCGCCGGATGTTCCCTCGGGCGCGAAACGCCCAGGGCTGGTCGGTCCTGTGCGTCTACTTGCATCCGTGGGAGTTCGTGACGATCCCCGAGGAACTGACCACCGACGAGGCGACGATCCGCTTCAAACCGTTTTTGCACAAAAACACCGGACGTCCTGCCCTCGAAGGGCTCGATGCTTTCATCGAAATCATGAAGCGGGAAGGCGCCGCCTTTGCGATGATGAAGGATCTTCGGCTGGACTGACCGCATTGAAAGACGGCGACTCGATTCTTCCTCACCGTCGCCTGTGCCTTACGGAAAGACCGAATAGGTTCGGGCGAAGGCGGCGCCGCTCCAGAGCTGGTCGTCGCCCACGTCCACGAGTTGGCTGAAGTTGTGCCAGCGGACGCTGGTGTCGTAGAAGCCGAGATTGGCGCCGTAAACCTGGGCGGTCTCCACGCCGTAAAACGAATCCCCGGACGGATTGCCGGCGGACCCGAAGCGAATCCCGCCGCGTCCGTGGTTGACGTTCCAGCCCATGTAGTCTTCGGCGGGCCAGGCGCTGAAGTAGTCGCGGCACTTATCCTGGATCATCACCTGACTGGGCGGGGCCGCTTCGGGTTTGACGGCGATCGGATCGTCCACCACCCGTTCACCGTCCGGCGAAAACTGCGGCCGAATCCGGCCGGGATAGTAGTTGTAGGACATGTAGCACGTGCTGCGGGTATTCGCCGCCTCCCCCGCTGGGCCGTGGTCCGGCGGCGGTCCGCCGACCGACGGGCAGATCCACGTCGCCAGATCGCCGCAATAGGGCGCCAGCACCTCGTTGAGGTTAGCGCCCGGCCGCATGCCGGTCAGCCAGAAGTACATGCTCGCTCCCGCGCTGTTGACGCCGTAGTTGAAGTGCGCCATCGAGGGCAGGACGCCGGCGAAATCGCCCGCGTAGGTTACCGCAGCCTGAATGTTGCCGCGGAGGTTCGATGCGCAGACAACCCGCCGGGACAAGTCCCGTGCCTGCTGAAGGGCCGGCAGCAGGATCGCCACCAGCACCGCGACGATCGCCACCACCACCAGCAGTTCGATCAACGTGAAGGCTCGGCCGTCGAGGCCGGGCCGGAGTCTTCGGTTATTCACTTGCCGTGGCGCGTGCATCGCGACGCTCCTTTGACAGCGGTAATTCTCTGGTCTCCGATTCCGCACGTGCATCTCTCGACCACGTCACCTTCCTCACCTTTGCGGCGGCGGACCGCGGAACAGCTCGACTTCGCGGATCTTGCAGACCCGCTTCTCGAGCGGCAGCGCCGGACCGCTTGGACTGGTGAACCGCAGCCCGGTGTCGTACGACTCGTATATCGACAATCGGATCGCATCCGTAGAGACCGGATCGAAGGTTGCCTCGGTGAAAAACGACGAGGAAGGGAACTGCCGCTGGTAACGTTCCGCGGTCAACTCCCCGGTCAGGTCGATCCACTGGCCCTCTCTGCGGGCCTCGAGCTTGAAGCGTTTGATCTCGCAGGCGCCGGAGGGATAGGCGTCGAACGCGAGCTGGCCGCTGTGGATCCGCACCGCCGCGACGGTCTCTTCCTTGTCGAACGTGAAGGTCAACGTCGCCGGCATACCGCGCGAGGCCCAGCACGGAGCGAAGCTGTCGCAAATGGCCAGGTCCGCCGCGGCGCGGGCCTTGTCCTGCTCGTGCGAGGCGGTGACCTCTGTCGGCCGGATCAGCAGATCGTCGCGGGCCTCGTCCGACAGCAGCGGACGCGGATTTCGCCACGGCTCGCGCAGCCGCAGGAACCGCGGGCCCGTCCCTTCGAATCCCACCACGACCGGCCGCTGCCAGTCCGCATCGTCGTAGTTCACCGCGGTCCATTCGCCGGTTGGATGCGCCATCCGCCGCCAGGTCGTGTCGGTGACCAGCTCGTGTTGTTGCCCGGATGCGTCGGTCCACCGCAGATTGGCGATCATGCCCACCATCCAGGTCCCGTGCGGCGGAGCGTCCACCGCCACCGCCAGCACGTGCCGACCCGGACCCAGCCGCTTCGTCAGATCGTACGTCTCACCGTTTTGCCACGAGCTGTCCGTGCCGATCAACTTGCCGTCGAGGTACCCGCGGTAGGTCTGCATCGCGGTTATCGTCAGTTTCGCGTCCTTGGCGGTGTGCTCGATCTCGAACGTCTTGCGGAAGCACTGCGGCTCGGGGTTCTGATGCTTGCGGGCCAAGCCCTCGACGGCGTCGCTGTGGACCTGGACTTCCTTCAACGCCGACTTCGGCAACGCTTCGGGCGCAACGACCGGCGTTTTAGGATAGCGCCGGCGAACCTCCGGGCCGATCGACTCATCGGCCACGAGCTTGATGTCCATATCGAGCCGTCCGGCGACCTGGATGGCCAACGCCGCCAGATCGTCGGAGCCGAAGTCCACGCCGTAGTTGGTCCAGCCAAGCACCTTCTCGGGGCGGGCCGAAGGATACAGCAGCCGGCCCCGCTCGTCCTGCATCCGCAGGCAGACCTCGCGGATGCCCGCTGCGCAGGCGTTTCCGAGCACCCGCCGCACCATCGGCTCGCCCCAGCTTGCCGGGCAAGCCTTCAGCCAACGGGCGAAATCCACCTCCAACGGCGGCGCCTTCTCGGCCGGGCCCCACAGCCAACCCCCGGACCACGGCGGGTCGTGGGCCAGGTACATCCGGTCGGACTCCGCCGGCGAAGACGCTGACGCCAGCAACACAAATATCAAAACGAGTTGGACTCGCATCGGATTCATCGCTCGGCTCCTGCACGGATCGGCCCTTCAACCAGAAACGGCGGAATGCCCGGCTGACCGATCGTCCTCAGTTCCAAGCCGCTGCCTTCGACCGTCCACGTCCGGTCCGTGCGGAACGGGTGCTCGACGCCCGTCCCGTCGACGGTCTTGCCCTGCACGGCCAAGCCGCCGGCAAGCGGCCCGCGGCCTAACCGCACGTGGAACGCCAATCGGTGCGAACCCGCTCGCGCCGGCAGTTGGACCGTTGCCGGTTCCATCGCCTTTCCCTCAGCCGCCGCTTCGATAGACGACCCGATCGTCATCCGCCAGTCGCCCACAGCCAGCACCTGCAGTTCGCCGCCGCCGGTCAGGTCTGCCGCCGGACCAACCAGCGTCGCCTCGCTGGGACAGGCCAGCGACAGCGGAACGCTCCACCGCTTGTGCCAGTACAAATGCGTCGTCTCAAAGTAAACGATCGACCGGAAGCCCGCCTCGACGCCCTTGGCGACCCGCTCGGCGAACTGCTCGTCCGTCGCCCCGCCGCAGTAGAAGATCAGGCTGGACGGCTTGTCGAACCGGCTGGCCTCCTCGAACCACCGGTCGGCCTGGGCAGTCGGGCTCTCCCACGATTCGCCTGGCTCGCCGTGCGCAGCCAAGGCGAACCCATCCACCCATTCTTCCCACGCCTTCGCGTCCCAGAAGGCGCTCAGCGGCTCGCCGGCGGGAAACATCACGATCAGCTTCACCGGCCGATCGAGCTTCCGGATCAGGTCGGAAGCCTCCTTGATCACCATCCCCACGTACTGGGCCCGAAAGGCCATCCACTGCGGATCGTCGGTCGGCAGCGAGAAGGCGTCCTTGCCGGTTTGCTTGCGAAAAGCTTCGACAATGGCGGAATGATAGTCGGAATCGTTCGTGCGAAGCCGCCCGCTGTTGCGTTCGAAATCCAGCACCAAGCCGTCCACGTCGTACCGGCTGACAAGTTCGCGGATGATCTGGAGTTTGTACTCGCGATACGCCGGCTCGGCAAAACTCGGCAGGCCGGAAGGGAGATTCTCGTGCGTCCGACCCCATTGGTCGGCGTGAAGGTCCACGTAGCGGCTCCGGTCGTTCTCCTGCGAGCCGTGCGTCTCTTCCAGCACCGGGAACCAGGCAAAGACCGACATGCCCAGGCGGTGGCCGAAGGTCACGGTCTCCTCGAGGGCGTCAAAGGCGCTGTTGTCGTAGGACGTGTCGGCGTAGCGGGAAATCACAGCACCGGGAACTTGGCTGGGATAGATGAGCCATCCGCCCGCACCGCAGCGGAACCAGATGGTTCGAAGGCCGCAAAGGGCCATGTTGTTGACGATGAACCTGACGCCGGGCCGGCCGAACATGGCGTTCACGCGGAACCAGTCGCCCAGCGAAACCACCGCCTGCTGATCGGGACCGTCGGTCCTCAGCGGCCAGACGACAAACGTCTCCGGCGACCAATCGACGGTCGGGACGCCCGCGCTGGCGCTTCCCGAAGGGGAAAGGGAGGCCGGTTCGGGAACGACGATCTCACTATTGGTCCAGCGAAGATAAGACAGCCTCGTCTCGCCCAAGACGCCTTCATTGTTGCGGCCGAATTCCAAGCGGTTGCGGACCTTGGTGGCGCTGTAGCGCTTGCCCGAGTGGCCGATCAGGGCCTCGGAACTCCCGTCGAGATACACTTTGCTCTCCCGCGTGGCCGCGTCGATCGTGATCCGCCAGTCGTGCCAGCCCTCATCGAACCTGGCGACAAAGTCGTTGTTACCCTCCAGCTTGATCGTGTCCTTGCTGAACTGGTAGGTCCACATCTGGCCCCCGCCCTTCGCCAGGGGCCGGTAGACGCGAAGGTGAAACTGCATGACATCCGACGCCGGCGCAGCGTCCGTCGTGTTCAGACGAAAGTCGATCGTGACCCGATCGGAGGCCGTCCCGCTGCCGGGACCGTAGTAGATCCCGCCGCTGCTGCTGGCGCCCATGTCCATCTTCAGGGTCGGATTCCCGCCGTCGCCGACGGCGTCGATCGATCCGACCATGCCGCCGTTGGTCCAGGCGGGCTTGGCCGCCGTCGGCAGACCCGACGAAGCGCTGTACTGCCCTTCCCACCCGGCTGTGGGATCCGGCCAGGCGGCATCGGCCGCGCCCGAAAGCGCAAGACAAGACATGAGCAGACACGTCGACGTCCAAGACCGCATCCAAACCCTACTCATCGTCCTCTCCTGCCACTCCGGACAGCCGTCGCTGAACCAACCGCCATCGATGGCATACGAAAGCGGAAGCCATCAATGATCCGCCAGACGCGCGAGGCGGCCGGTTCGGAAGCGGAAAACCCTTTGTGCCAACGATGGCATTGTAGCAAAAGGAGCCCAACAATGCAAATACTTTCCCGCGGGACCGGCATCGAGGGAAACACATGAGCGACATTGCTGAACCGCCGGCGAGGCCGAACCCATGCAGAATCGGCCACAATGTCGGTGCTGGCGTAGAAAGGCCAGCCGTTTGGGCGAGTTGCGCCGACGGCTGGCCTGGGTGTCTCCTGCCCTCCCGTGGCTGTTCCGTCCAACCGGCCCTATCGGCGTCGCCTGCGAAGCAAGGCGAGCCCAGCGACTCCCAGGAGCGAAAGGGTCGCCGGTTCGGGAACAACGATCTCGCTGTTGGTCCAGCGGAGATGGGTCAGTTCCGCCTCACCCAGCACGGCCTCGTTATTGCGGCCGAACTCCATCCGGTTGCGGACCGTGGTGGTGCTGTAGCGTTTGCCCGAGTGGGTGAGCAGGACCTCCGTGCCGCCGTCCAGGTAGACGTTGCTCTCCAACGTGGCGGCGTCAATGGTGATCCGCCAGTCGTGCCAGCCCTCGTCAAACGTCGCGACCAGGTCGTTGTTACCCTCCAGCTTGATCGTGTCCTTGCTGAACTGGTAGGTCCACATCTGGCTTCCACCGGTGGCCAGCGGCCGATAGACGCGAAGGTGGAACTGCAAGACGTCCGAAGTCAACGTGGTGTCCATCGTGTTCAGGCGGAAGTCGATTGTGACCTGATCGGCCGCCGTCCCACTGCCGGGACCATAGTAGATCCCGCCGTTGTTGCTGGCGTCCATGTCCATCCATAGCGTTGGATTGCCGCCGTCACCCGTGGCGTCGATCGACCCGGCCATGCCGCCGTTGGTCCAGGCCGGCGTGGCGACCGTCGGCAGACCCACCGAGGCGCTGTACTGCCCTTCCCACCCGGCTGCGGGGGCCGGCCAGGCGGCATCGGCCGCTCGCGGAACCGCCAGGCAAGACACCAGCAGACACGCCGACATCCAGAACTGCATCGAAACCCTGCTCATTGTCCTCTCCTTCCGCACTAAAAGGTGCTCCACTACCAGACTGCCATCGTTGGCACATAGAGACCCAAAAAAAGCTCGCGATATGGCTTGCGTTGCACACGCGATGAGTACGCCCAGAGACAGGTATTCCATATGCCAACGATGGCATTGTATCAAGAAGTGCTTAGCGATGCAAATCTTTTTCCGCTGCTCCCCCGCCCGTCCGCCGGGCGGATGGACAAAGACCGGTGGCGCGGCCGCAAGCGCATAAACCATAGGAAGTTACGTGGTCTCCCGGATGACGAGCGTGGGGCGGACCGCCGGAGACCATCCCCCCTCGGGCGGTCCCTGGTTGTGGATTTTTCGCAGCAGGAGCTCGCCGACCACCTGCCCCAGTTCCTCGTTGGGCTGCTTGACGGTCGAGAGCGGCGGCGAGGCAAACCGGGCGGCGCGGCGGTCGTCGAAGCCCATCACCGCGATGTCATCGGGAACCCGGATGCCCTGTTTCTGCAGGAAGTACATGAACGACATCGCCAATTCATCCGAATAGGCCTGGACGGCGTCGGGAAGAGGCCACAGCCGGGCCAGGCTCTCAACCGCCATCCGGCCCGCCTCCCACTTGTCCAGATCGCTTTCGATGGGGACAACCATCTCGGGCAACTCATGCTTTCGCACAGCCCGCTGATAGCCTCGAAGCCTGGCTGAGGCACCCCGATAGCTCTCGACGCGGCCGACGTAGGCCACGCGCCGTCGGCCCGTGGAGACCAGGTACTCGACGGCGTCGAAGACCCCGCTCTCGCGGTCGGTCCGCGGCGAGTCCATCCGCGGGTCTTCCGAATCGATGAACAGGAACGGGAGCTGGGCCTCTTCGAGTTGCCGCGCCCAGCACGCGTCATCGAGCGGCGGGCGGGAGATGACGGCCACCGCGGCGGGCCGGCGGTTCCGCAGTTCCTCCACCACGTGCTCGACGTCCGCGGGCGTTCGCATCGGGTCGAACAGAAGGGTCATGCAGTAGTCGTGCTTGCGGACCAGCGTCTCGAGGGCGCGAAGCTTCTCCATGTGGATCTCGTCGTGCGTCCACGAGATCACGGTGATCTCGAAGCTCCGCTGCTCGCGGAGGCTCCTGGCGTAGCGGTTGGGCCGGTATCCGAGCCGCCGAATGACCTCGTTGACGCTGTCGCGGGTCTCGGGACTGACGTACCCGTTGTTCTTGATGACCCGGGCCACCGTTCGGATGGACACCTTGGCCGTATCGGCAATGTCTTTGAGGCTGGGCGATGTCTTCATTTTACATCATCATAATTCATATCAGTCACGTTGCCCGCATCGCAAACAATGCGGGCATGATTTTATCACTATTATATCTGATTTTGCCCGGTAAAGGCAAAGGCGATCGCAGCGACATTCGGCTGCGCTTATCCGGATGTTCGCGTGGCCCACAGCAGGCCGCGCTCGACGATGGCCAGGGCGGTCGGCTCGTCAAAGTCCTTCTCCGTATGTCCCCAGCCGGCGACAAAGACGCGGCCGTCGCCCCACGTCCGCGTCCAGGCGTAGGGCATGACCACGCCCGGCGGATACAGGCCCGGCGTGCCGTATTCTCCGGAAAAGGTCGTCGTGGCCAGCACGTGTACGCCCGGATCGACGATCATGTAGTACTGTTCGGTGTCCTGCAGCTCGAAATCCGGCAGGCCGCGCGTGATCGGATGGTCGCGATCGACGATGTTGACCGCGTGGCTGGGGATTTTGGTGTCCGGGCCGCAGCCGGGATGGGCCACGAACTGGCCGCCGGTCATCCACTGGTACTTGGGATTCGACCGCCACGAATCGACGATCCCGCCGTGAAAACCGGCCAGGCCCACGCCGCTTCGGACGGCGTCGGAAAGCCCCTTGCCCTGCTCAGCGGTGAAATCACCCAGCGTCCAGATCTGCAGGATCAGGTCCAGTGACGCGAGGAAATCCTTGTCCGCATAGACCTCCAGCGTCGTTCGCGGATGGACGCGATAGCCCTGTTTCTCCAGAAAGGGAATGAAGACCGCTGCGCATTGTTCGGGCCGATGGCCCTCGAATCCGCCGTAAACCACCAGTGCGTTTTTTGTCATGATTCACAAGACCTTCGCATATCCGTCATTGACATATCAGTGTCACCATCCAATTCACTCCTTGACCGCGCCGACGCGGATCCCGCTGACGAAATACCGCTGGCCGAAGGCGAAGACAATCAGCATCGGGACGATCATGATCATCGCGCCGGCCATCAGCAGCGTCCACTCGGTGCCGAACATGCCCTGGAACTGGGCGATGGCCACCGGCAGCGTGTAGTGCTCCGGGCTGTGGGCGACGATCAGCGGCCACATGAACGACCGCCACGCGCCCATGAACGTCAGGATGCCCAGCGCAGCCAGGGCCGGCTTGCTCAGCGGTAGCGCCACGTGCCAGTAGATCCGCAGCATGCCGCAGCCGTCAAGGACGGCCGCCTCCTCCAACGCCGTCGGCAGACCCATGAAGAACTGCCGGAGCATGAACGTGCCGTAGGCGGTGAACATCACGGGCAGGATCAGTGCAGCATAGCTGTCGATCCAACCCAGATGGCGCAGCAGGATGAACACCGGGATCATCGTCACGGAGCCTGGAATCATCATCGTGGCCAGGTAGCCGAAGAACAGCTTGTCGCGCCCGGTGAACCGCAGCCGGGCGAACGCGAACGCCGCCAGCGAACTGGTGAATACCTGGCCGAACGTGACGATCAGCGTGACGACGATGCTGTTGAACAGCGCCCGGCCGAAGTTGGTCTCCTGGAAAACCCGCTGGTAGTTGACCAGGGTGACCCGCCGACCCGGCTCGATGTAGTCCGGCAGGGCCCACTCCAGCAGGCGGCGGTTCAGGTGCAGGACCTGGGCGTGCTTGAGGCCGTTAAGCGGCTGGCCGGTTTGGCCGTCGGTATGGCGCAGGATGGCCGGCACGTCCGCGGGCAGTTGGGCGACGGGAAATACCGTCGGCTCGTAGAGCTCGCGCTTGGCCAGGAGCGTGTTGAGCACCTCGACCAGCAGATCGACCTGGAAGGGGTCCAGCGGCCCGGGCGTCTCGGCCAGCTTCAGCAGGGCCTGGTGGTCGGGCTCTTCGAGCATCGACCAGAGCCGCCCGGCGGGGGTCGCCGGCTGCGAGCGGACCCGCGGATCGGTGATGCGCCGAACCAGCCCGTCCGGCTGGCGGATCTGCCGGGCGGCCAGGACCGCTGCGGGTTCGGGGAAGACGGCCCGCAGGTCCATCACGTCGGCCTCGGGCGATTTGAGGCTGGTCAGGATCATCCATAGGAACGGGACGACCATGCCCACGCCGACCACGGCGAGCAACACGTAGGTCGCTCCGTGTCGCCATCGGCGGCGGGTTGTGCGGGTTCGCTCAGGCATATTCCACCTTCCGTCCGCCGTAGCGCCAGTTGACCAGCGTGACGGTCAGGATGATGACGAACAGTACCATCGCGATCGCCGCGGCGTAGCCCATGTTGAACCACTGGAACGCGTGGTTGAAGATGTAGTAGCCCATCGTGGTCGTCGCCCCGTCCGGGCCGCCCTCGGTCATGATGTAGGCCGCCTCGAAGCCGCCTTGAAGACCGTGAATGACCGAGGTGATGAAGATAAAGAACGTGGTCGGGCTCAGCAGGGGCCAGGTGACCTGCGTGAAGGCCTGCCACGAGCCGGCCCCGTCGATCTCCGCCGCTTCGTAGAGCTCGGGCGGGATGCACTGCAGTCCGGCCAGGTAGAGGATCATGTTGGTGCCGCCCATGGTCGTCCAGATGGTCACCATCATGATCGCCGGCTTGGCCCAGTGGTAGCTGGTCAGCCAGCCCGGCCCATCGACGCCGATGACCGCCAGGAATCGGTTCACCAGACCGAACTCCTCGTTGAGCATGTACTTCCAGAGCATCAGCAGGGCCACACCCGCGCAGATCGTCGGCAGATAGAAGATCGTCCGGAAGAAGCTGCGGCCGCGGATCTGCTGGTTGAGCATGATGGCCAGAAACAGCGACGACGCCATCGAGACCGGGATCGCCATCATCAGAAACGCCGTGTTGCCCAGGTACTTCCAGAAGTGCGGGTCGTTCCACTCGAACCGGCCGTCTCGCCAGTGGCCGCCGAGCAGATCTACGAAGTTCTGGAAGCCGACGAACTGCGGGGCGTGGAAGATGTCCCAGCGAAACAGGCTCAGCAGCATCGCTGCGCCGACCGGCAGGAGCGTAAAGATCAGAAAACCCAGGAAGTTCGGGGCCAGAAACAGGCCCGCTGCGATGTTCTGCCGCTGATTCATCGCGATTCCTTCCTGATTGCCCGATCGATCCGGCGTTGGGCACGGTCCATGGCCTCGGCGGCATCGGCCCGGCCGACAAAGACACTCTGGCAGGCGTCGTGGAACAACTGCTGGAGTTCCTGGAGGTCCGGCACGCGCGGCGTCGGATCGAGCATCCGCGTCGCTTGCACAAACGCCTCGACGTTGGCCGGTCGGCCGCGGTGCTCAGCCGCCGCCTGAGCCAGAGTTGGCAGGTGCGTCGGAATGGCGGCAAACGCCATCTGCTTCTGTAACGACGGGCCGCACAGGAGCTTGCAGAGTTCCCAGCAGGCGTCGGGCTCCGGCGTCTGGGCCCAGATCGTATACGACTGGCTCGAGGCCCACTGGCCCTGCCGGCGGACTTGGGGGTTGAGCACCACGTCCCACCGCAGGTCCGCGCACTGTTTTTTGAGGGCCGGCAGGTCCCACGAGGCCATCATCATGATCGCGGCCCGGCCCTGGCGAAAGAGGGCGTACTTGTCGATGCCCGCCGTCTGCTGCATCTGGCGCGGGGTCGGCGAGACGCGATAGCGTTCGGCCAGGTCCACGTTCGTCTGAAGGTAGTCCAGCATTTCCGGCGTGTTACAGGTGGCGCGGGCGCCATCGTCCGCGATGAACTGCGCGTCGAACAGCAATTGCTCGAGGATGCCGATGTAGCCGTACTGGTCGATCCGCCCGTCGCCGTCGCGGTCTTTGGTCAGCCGCTTGGCCTTTTCGAGGAATTCGGCGAAGGTCCAGTCATTCTTCGGATAGTCCAGACCTTCCTCGTCGAAGAGTTCCTCGTTGTAGACCATGATGCGGATGTCGATACCGGTGGGAATCCCAAACTGCCGGTCGCCGTAGCGGTACCAGCCCATCGCCTGCGGGTGATACTCAGCGAGGTTCAGGTCGCGGGCGATGTAGGGCGAGAGGTCCAGAAACACCTCCCGATCGGCGAATTCCGAGAACGACTGGCCCATCCACATCACGTCCGGCCCGGTGCGGCTGGCCAGCATGACCAGCACCTTCTGGTAGTATTTGCCGCCGGGAATGCCGCGGAGTTTGACCTCCACCTCCGGGCAGGTGCGGTGGAACTGGTCGACCACCTGCCGGAGCATCATCATCCTTTGGCCGCCGGCGGGCACCGCCAGAACGATCTGCCGACGCGGCGACGTCGCCGGCCCGGCGGCCCGCGCCGTCCAGACCAGGGCGGCGCCACCGGCTAGAATGAGTACCAGCCACGCTCCGAGTTTAGGCCATCGTTGGCACATCGCCGACTGCAGCATGCGAAAAACGATCCTGTAGTTGGGTAATAAGTTGATAATAATGCCACCTCGGCATTTCCGTCAAGGTCTGTTTTCTGGTGCCGGATCCTTTACGCGACCTGGGCAGGAGAAAGACCCGCTACTATACTTTACTATTTATAAATTAAGATTCAGGGAAGTCGGTGCGGCCGTGGCCGTCATCTCGCCTTGAGGCGGAGGGCGGCAGTCGCGACCTGGTGAAGGTCGGCCAGGCGCCAACTTCGTTGACTTGCATCGCGGGCGGCACGTGAGGGTACAATCATTGACCCGGTGTCCAGATTGGCGATAATGGCGTGTTGTACCCCGAAAATGGAGATCATAAATGACAATGAGAAAAGTAGTTACGGCAGCTATCTTGTGTGTCGCATGCTCAGCGGCGCGGGCGGACCAGGAAGGGATGGTGCCCTTCTATATTCCGGCGGAGGCCAACCCCGCCTCCCTGATCGCGCTGTCGTCCCCGCCGATCGCGCCGGACGGGGCTCGCGTCGTCGCCCGGGGCGATCGTTTCTACGTCGGCGACCAGCGGTTCCGCGTCTGGGGCATGAGCATGGGGTTCACCGCGCCATCGCACGAGGACGCCGCCATCATCGCCCGGCGGCTGGCGCAGGCTGGGGTCAACAGCATCCGGTTCCACGGGGTGGAAGGCCAGAACCTCTGGGGCCGCGAGAACCTCGACGAAGACCAGACCAGGACCCTCGATCAGTTCGACTATTTCCTCCATCAGCTCGCCGAGAACGGGATCTACTGGAACCTGAACCTCCACGTCTCGCGATCCTACAGCCAGGAACTGGGCCTGCCCGACACCAAGGTCTTCTTCGATAAAATTCTCGACGTCTTCGTTCCGCAACTCATCGACGCCCAGAAGGACTTCGCCAGGAAATTCCTGAGCCACGTGAACCCCTACCGCAAGGTCCGGTACGCCGATGACGCCGCCTGCGGGTTCGTCGAGATCAACAACGAGGACAGCCTGTTCCTCTGGGACGCTGAGGAACGGCTGCCGCATCTCGATCCGTTCTACCTGAACATCCTCCAGGGATTCTTCAACGAGTTCCTCAAGCGGGAGTACAAGACCACCGAAAAGTTCCGCGCCGCCTGGGGCGAGGTGCTGGAAGAGGGCGAGGACCTCGAGCAGGGAACGGTCAAGCTCTTCGGCGCCGACGACCTCGCCACCGCCGGCGTCGGATCACACGACGTGGGGCAGGGCACGGTCAAGGCGACCAAGACCGAAGCCGACGCCCGCAAGATCGACCGCTTCCGCTGCATGATGGAGCTCGAACGCAGCTATTGGGAGCAGATGCGCAATCTCGTCAAGGAGGAACTGGGCTACAAGGGCAACGTGACCGGGACGATCATCTTCGGCACGGCGAATCTCTGGGCCCAGCAGAACATGGATTACATCGACTGCCACGCCTACTGGGGACATCCCCGCTGGGCGGCCGGCGAACGATGGCACAGCGAGCGGTGGACCGTTCCCTGCGCCGCGATGACCGACAGCCCCCACGAGACCGCCACCGACCTGGACAAGATCTCGGGCCTGATGTTCTACATGGCGAGCCAGCAGTTCAAGGACAAGCCCTACACCAACAGCGAGTACAATCACTGCGCCCCCAACGACTACCAGGCTGAGTGCGTCCCGCTGATGGCGTCGTTCGCGGCCCTGCAGGACTGGGACGGGATCTGGTTCTTCATGTACAACCCCAACCCCAGCCGCAACACGATCCACTGGTTCGACTTCGACGCGAATCCCGCCAAGTGGGGATTCATGGCCGCCGGCGCCGCCATCTTCCGCAACGGAGGAGTTCAGCCGCTGGCCGCCACCCGCGTGGTCAGCTACGTGGGCGAGGAGAACCCCATCCTCGACATCATCAAGCATCAGGTCAACTGGAACTACGACACCTTCCGCATGCTCCAGGACCAAGCCAAGGTGACCTGGAAGGATTTCCTGAACACCCGGCTCGTCACCTCGTTTGACGGGAAGGACCGGACGTTCTCGTCGCCAAGCTCAGCGGCGCCGTCGAAGTTGACCTGGGACGTCGCCGACAACGGTCACGGCCGCTACGTCGCCACCGGGGCCGGGGCGATGGTCTGGATGGGCCACGCCGACCGGCTCACCGGCGATGCGAATCTGGCCCTCGAAAAACCCGACTTCGCCGTTGTGACCATGACCGCGATGGATGAAAAGCCGTTCGGCCAGAGCAGGAAGATTCTGGTCGCCGCCATCAAGCGGTGCGAAAACACCGAGATGAAGTTCAACGAGAAGCGGGACTCGGTGGGCGGCAACTGGGGTGCAGCGCCCGTGCTGATCGAGCCCGTCGCCGCCACGATCGCCGACCTGCCCTTCCTCGCCGGCAACTGGAAGTGCCAGGCCCTCGGTCCCGACGGAATGCCCACTGCGGAGGTTCCGCTGGTCAAGAGCGAAAAGAGCGACACGCTGGTCCTCAAGCTTTCGCCCGAATACAAGACCATGTGGTACCTGCTGACCGCGGAGTAACCCAGCGGACGTCCGACGCCGCGGCGCATTTTCGAATCTGAGGCCGCGATGAGAGTCAGCGCGGCTTGATGCGAAAGACCGCGGTGCCCAGGTGTTCGACGCGAAGCGGAGCCCGCAGCGTCAATGCGCCGTTGGAGGCGCAGAGCGTGATCTCAAGCGGCTGCCATCGGCCGGCGTTATCGAGATGCTCGACACTGAGCGGGGCGGTGAGATTCCCGCTCAGCGCGACGGTCAGCGGCTCGATCGGATCGCTTCCAAGATTCAGCACCGCCAGGATGATGTCGTATTCCCGACACGCCAGCAGCGGCACCGCGTTGGCGGCGCCGATCACGCGGGCGCAGGGACCGGCGCCGCGGCTGAGCCATCGGATGATCGCGTCGAACTGGGCTTCGCGGCCGAAGGAGTTGAAGTAGACCGGGCTCATGGCGGTCTGACCGTCGTAGGGCAGGACGGCGACGCGGCCGCCGAGTTCGTTCTCAAAGAGGATGATGCCGTGGCCGGTGCGGGCGTTCGCGTAGCTTCGCAGCTCGGAGATTTCGCGGCAGGCGGGATCGAGCTGGAACTGGCCGGGCGGCTGGGTGGCGAAGAAGCTTCCGCCGGCGCCGAGTTCTTCGCCGTCGATGCCGCCGAACGCGGGGTCGGTGACGATCTCGATCACGCAAGGGGCGGGATCGGCAATCTCGATCAGGCCCGCCCATCGGCCCTTGCCGATCCGCAGGAGCGACTCCGCGGCGCGGCGCTCGAGGATTACGCCGCCTGAGAACAACTCCCGCAGCGTATTCTCATCGAGCAGTTCGAGCATTTCGCCGGAGACGGCGTTGACGTCGGCTTGGCGATGGACGGTGGCGAAGCCCAGCAGCGGCAAGATGGCGTCCCACGGCCGGGATCGCATGAGGGCGGCGGGATTGGTCGCCCCGGCTGAGCCGCGAACCACGCGCGGTTCGTCCTCGTGCCAGAGCAATCCGACGCCGCGGAACTGGTCGCGATGCAGGCCCAATTCCGCGATGGCACTCAGCCGCGGGCGGATGCGTGAGAGCATCGCGGGCATGCCCGTCCGGTCGTGGTCGATGCGCCCGCTGCCCGGATGGATCGACAGCGTAATGCCGGTCCAGCCGAGAAGACACGCCATCTCGATCTGCAGGGCGGTCAGGGCCACCGATTTGTTGTACTGGGTGCTCGGCCAGTTCTCGATCTCGGGATGGTGCTCGACGTCGTCGGGCAACGCGAACTGGCAGAGGCGGGCGCAGTTAAAACCGTAGATCAAGCCGCCGGGCGGTTCGTCGCAATAAGGCCCCAAATGCGGCCGGACCACCGGACGAGTTTCGGGCGTGGCCAGGGCGTCGAGGTACTCGCCGAACCGGCGGCCCTCAGCCCAGTGCAACTCGGGCGGCGAGAGCATCTGCCCCATGCGAGTCCGCGGGCTGACCTGGTGAACCGCGTCGGTGAGGGTCCGCGCGATCGTCAACATGATTTCCCGCTGCAAGTCGAGCCACGCGTTGCGGACGGCGTTTGGCGGATCGGCCATGATCGCCGCGGTGAGTCCTTCCCGGTCGAAGCTTCGGCCGGTGCGGCGGCCCATCTCGGCGATGCAGTCGTCACAGAAGCAGGCCGAGTCGACTTTCTCGCGCAGCGTCACGTGCACGTCGTCGTCCAGCCAGAAGACGCGCGGCTCCAACGCGGCGTAGATGCGGTAGAGCCCGGCCATGTGGTCAAGCCAGCGGCGGTCGCGCGGGCACGCGATGTTCCAACTGACCGCGCCGCGATCGTTGACCGCCGCCCGGAAATCGAACCATCCGCGCCGGTCACGCTCCTGACAACCGACGTTGCTGAAGCCCATCGTCCAGAAGAAATTGACGCTGACCGCCACGCCGCGACGGCGCAGTTCGGCGAAGAGGCCTTCGATGAGTTGGGCGTGCTCGCGGCACTCGTCGACGGTGGCCAAACCGCACGTGCGATAGCCGACGTCGGGCACGAAGACGATCACCTCATCGATCGGCACGCGATCGACGTAGTCGAGCAGGGCGCGCTTCTGCGGCTCGAAGCTGTCGGCGTAGATCTGGGTGCGAAGCTGATAGGCGATGCGTCGGGACGAAGTCTGTTCTGCGTTCACGAATGGTTCCTTAATCGGCGGTGATCGGCGGCGGCAGGTGGCGATCCGCGGTTGGCGGAATGCCTTCCAGCCACGCCGGTGCAAATGAGGCGTCATCTCGCGGCAGCCGCTTGAGCGTAGCGGTATTGCCAGACGTCGGTTCGAGCGCATCGCCTTCGGCGGCGAAGACGCTGACCGTGCGATCGCCGACGTGCAGGGCGGCGACGCCGTCGCGCGGACAAATCGTGTTGCCGCACAGACGGATATCCTCCGCGCCGGCGTCCACGTCGATCTCCGCGGCGGCTTGGCCGTCGCGGACGTTCTCGCGAATGGTGTTGTCGATCAGCGTGATTCGATGGCCGGCGCGGATGCGATCTTCCGGCCGCCAGAACACGCCCGGCCGCGCGTTGTTGGCGATGGTGCAGCGGCGGATCAGATTGTCGGTGTCGTGCGCGCCGATTGAGAGCCCTGCCTGCCCGTTGCCCTCGACGATGCAGTCTTCGAGGATAGAGTAGTTCACCCGCAGGCAGTAGAATACGCCGCACCAGCGGTTGCCGCGGCACTCGAGCCGACGCATGACCGGACCGACGGATCCGCTGCCCGGATGCAAGCCGTGGCCGAGGTTCTCGATCAACCGGCAGTCCTCGATCAGCGTGTTGCGGCACTGCTGGAACGAGATGCCTTCGCCCGGATAGCCGCGAACGGTGACGCCGCGGATCGCCACGCGATCGGCCCGCCGCAGATACACCCCGCCGCCGCGACAGCCGTTCAGGTGAAACGGATCGCATCGCGGACCGGCGATTTGAAGATTTTCGACGGCTGCGTCGGCGACCAGCAGACCGGCGACCACGGGAAACGCCGCGGTGATCGTCGCGCCGTGCTCGGGCGTATAGTCGTGCTTGAGGTCCTCGCTGAGGCCGAACCGATCGCCGTCCCGCCAGGTCAGCGAAGCGGTGGTGTCGTAGAACCCGCCGGAGTGGCCGTCGCCGATATGAACGCCCATTCCGACGTGGAAAAGGTGCGGCTGGGCGATCCGCACGTCGTAGTGGCCGTAACCCACGTACGTCACCAGCGGCGACCGCACCGCTGGGATCGGCCGAAGGACCGTTCGCTCGCCGTCGCCGCGAAGCGTCACGCGATGGCGCAGATAGATCGCGTTATCGAGCTCATAGTCGCCGGCTCCGATCCGGCAGACGCCGCCGCCCTCGCCGCCGAGCGCGTCCACCGCCGCCTGGATCGCCGCCGTCGTCTCCCGCGGCATCCGAGCCGGTCCTTTGATCGTCAATTCTCGCGGCATATCGCAACCTTCCTTTGCAGCGGCTAACTCAGGATGCGCTCGTATCGGCTGTGCGGAGTCGCGATCCGCACGCGCCACGTATCGAACGGCGGTTCGGTGGCGATTTCGACCTGGCCGCGGACGGAGGTGAGGGTCGCCGACCATTCGCGCTCGCCACGGACGACGGTCGGCCGCGGGTCGTCGTTGGGATACGCGGTCAGGATCGCCAGGTACGGCTGATTGGATTCGGCGCGGGCGCGAAGAATGGTGGTCCGCTCAGCCATCGCGGTGATGGTCAAGCCGGGCGGCGCGGTCCATCGGATGTCGCGCCAATGAAAGTGCCGCTGGCCCGGCTCGTCGAAACCCAGATGCGAATAGCCGCTGATCTCGATCCGCGGATTGTGCGGGGCCAGGAAGTCGACTGCGATATCCAAACCGAACTGCCCGCGCAAGGTCGCCCTGGCCCCGTGCACCCGGGCACCGTCGGCCAGCACGTGGATGCTCCAGTCGGTCGGCAGCGGGCCGTCGATCTGGTCGAGCAGAACGATCGCCTCCAACTCGTGCAGGTAGAGTACGCGCCGCCGCCAGAGGTGATGTGTCGCATCAGGCAAAGCGGGATGGCCAGCCGCCGTGTGCTCCTCGGTAAACCGCAGCGGCCATTCACTGACCGGGTGCAGCCCCTCGATCGGAATCTGCCCGCACACGTAATCGACCCCGTCGGTCAGCGCAGCGGCCAGCACCTTGCCGCCCAACCGGTGATCGGCCTTGTGATCGACCGAGATGCGGTTGTTCATCCACGGCTGATCCATCAGCGGCGTGTACTGCGTGCCGTAGTCGGTGAGGATCGGCTTGCCGAACGCATACCAGATCAGGCTGCCCTCGTCCGCGTCGTAGTGGCCGCGCGACTCGCCGAGCTTATAGAGCAGATAGCCCTCACTCCCGTCGCCATGACGCGTCCGCAGCACCGGCCCGAGGCCCTCGTGCACCACCGAACTCGTCGTCGCGCCCGTTTCGTCGGCGGGCAACTCCGGATCGACCAGGCACAGCGGCAACGCCCAAATCATGCCGTTCCAGAACTCGTGCAGCGGCAGCAGGTAGCCCCCGCCGCGCCGCCAGGCCGCCATCATCCGGCGGCTGAACGATGGATCGCTCCTGGCCGCAGCCAACGCCGCCCACGCAAAATACGCGCTCATGCTCTGGCAGTGGGCGTGCGACGTCACGTGGCCGATCGTCGGGATCATCGCGTGTCCGGCCCGCGGATCGACGGGCGTGAGGATCGACGCCAGGTAATCCAAAGCCTTTGTGAAGATCGCGCTCTCCCGCAGCTTGCGACAGCCCTGACGGGCGACGGCGGCGTCCATCTGCAGAGCGTAACTGACGAAACAGAACTGGTAGGTGGGCGCCTCATCAAAGCAGCCGGAGGCGAAGGTCGATTGCCGAAGCGTCCACTCCATCTCGGCCACCGCCTCGTCCATCCAAACCGCCTGTCGCGGATGACCGGTGAGCATGGCCGCCGCCACGCCGCGGGCGCTGATCACGTCGGGATGGAAGTTGGGATTGGCCCGATGCAGACCGGCGTCGCTGGCGGGCCAGGCGTCGGCTGAGCACATCACCTCCGCGATGAAGGCGAGCTTGCGGAGGACATCGAGTCGTTCGTCCGTAGTGAACGCCTCGCTGCCGAGCACGAAATCGAACTGCTCGACCATGGTCCGCCAACGCCGCGAAATCCGGATGCCGATGGCGTACTCGACCGCTGGGCCGTAGTTCAGGAGCAGATCGATCTCGGCATCGAGTTTTCGCATCAGGTCGCACTTGGCCTGCTGAGCATGGCGAAGCTCGCCGCCGGCCAGAAACGCCCCAGCCGGGTCAGAGCCAAGCGGCGGATCGCCGTCGCGCAGGTGCATCGTCCGCAACAGGTACGGATTGTACAGGCGGTCGTCGGCATGCTTCTCGAACCGCTCGCGAAACCACTCCCATCGTTTGGCCTTGTCGTGAATCGCGGGCAACTCGGCTGGATCGAGCCACAGCCGCGGGAAGGCGAGGCTTTCAATGCCTTCCCAGTCGAGGGCCATGCGGTGATAGTCGTCAAGACCTGGCATATTGACCCGCGCGTACGTCCGGTCGATGTCGTTGGCTGGGCCGACTGACGGTTCGCAGGCAACGTCCGTCTGGTCGCGGTCCAGGACGCCGAGGGCGAAGACCTTCACGCCGTTCTGCAGCGGGATCGCGTAATCGAGAAAACGCGATCCATCAGCGGTCCCAGCCCGCAGCTCGGCGGCGAGATACTCCGGTGGCGTATGGTTCCGCGACGGCCGGATCGGTCCGATCATCAGCAGGTCGCGCCGGTCGTCAAGCCGCCAGCCGGCCCAGAGATTCGAGCCGTCGATCGGCCAGTTGTACAGCAGACGCATATTGACCACATCCGGCACGACCGGATACCGCATCGGGTATGACTGGCGTTCGAAGCCATCCGGATTCCACGGACGCTGGGCGCGTCCCTCGCTGGGATGAAACGGCCGCCAGTAGGCCTGATCGGGCCTGAACTTGCAGCCGAGATGCCAGACCAACTCCCCACCGGCTGGCCCTTCCTGTCGGATCGTCACGCGAACGACCGGACTCGCCGCATCGATGGCGTACATGATTTCCAGCGTCGTACCATCGCCCAACACATAGCTCTGGACGGCTTCGATCAGCACGGGCCCTTTGGCGTCGAACCGCGTCCGCCGCGAAACGACCGCCGAACCGGTCCGCAAACCTGAGCCGCCGAACCAGACCCCATCCACACCACGGACGCCAAACAGCGGCGGCTCGCCCGCCGCCGACCCCGCCGCCTCGCCCCACGCCAACTCAATCCCGATCCGGCTGTTGTCAATCCGCAGCCGTCCGCCCTCCTCGCAACAACCCAGCGACGGCTCCGGGGGGTTCCCAGCCGGCCCAAGAACATACCGCATCGCCGCCCGGGCGGGCAGATCGGTAACGTAACAGACGGCCTGCCGGCGGGCGTCAAACTGGGCAGGCCGGCTCCGGTTTGCCTGGTCCACCACCTCAAGCGGCAAGCCTTCCGGCAGACCGGATACCTCGTGCCAGACCATCTGCTCCGGCCAGTCGTATCCGAAATACTCGGTAACCGTCCATTCGGCCAGCGTACGCATACTCTTGCCTCTGGGTCGCCATGCGGTCCAGCGCCGCGAACCCCGCTCTTCTAGCCGTTGTGCGACGGACTGTCAACGATCAATCGCATCGGCGACAGCAGAGCCCTTGCCGCAAGGACGGCCGAGGCCGCACGAGGACAACGCGCCGACGATCCTCCATTGAGACTTCTCTACGGCCTGTGAAGAATATATACTGATTGTTGTTGGCCGGTGCTGAAAGAAGAAAGAAGCGGGGGTGGGAGCGGATGGACAGTCTGAGATCGAATGGTCAGTCACATCGGGATCATCTGTCGCGTCTGGCGGCGTTGGAAGAGCTGGCGGCCACCGCGGTCCATGAGCTGAAGCAGCCGCTCTGCGCGATTCGGACGTTGGCCGAGGCGTGCCGCCGCCGGCTCGAGAACGCCGGCGTCCGCGATCAGAAGCTGGCGGACAACCTGGAGATGATCGTCGGACAGGTCGAGCAGGCCGACCGGATGCTGCAGTCGGTTCGTGCCTTCTCGCGAAAGCAAAACCCGGTCCGGCAGAAGATGGACCTGAATCGTCTGATCCGCGAGGAGATGGCGTGTCTGGCCGGCGACTTCGAGGCGCTGGGCGTGCGGGTTGAATTGGAGCTAACCGAACCGCTGCCGTCGGTAACCGGCGATCCGGACCAGATTCGGCGGGTCCTGTTCAACCTGGCCAGGAACGCCATTGAAGCGATGGAGCAGGCGCCGATCAGGACGCTGCGCATCGCCACCCGGCGCTCCAGCGACGGCGGCGCGCACGTCGAGTTGCAGGACACCGCAAGCGGCATCGATCCGGAGGCGAGGGAGAGGATCTTCCAGCCGTTTTACACCACCAAACCGCAGGGTCTGGGAATCGGCCTTGCGGTCTGTCGATCAACCATTGAGACTCACGGCGGCAGGATATGGACGCATCGGAATACCGACCGCGGCAGCACGTTCGCCTTTGTCCTGCCCGCCCACGAGGGCGGCGCGACTGATGTTCACTGACTCCACGGTGTTCGTGATCGACGATGACGGCCACGTGCTGCATGCGCTGCGCGAACTGATCGAGTCGGTCGGACTGCGGGTCAGGGCCTTCGCGTCGGCCCGCGAGTTCCTCGATCAATACGATCCATCCGAACCGGGCTGCCGGCTTTTGGGCATGAGCGGTCTGGAGTTGCAGCGGAAGCTGATCGCCCGGAAAGCCCAGATCCCGATCATCTTCATTACGGCCTATGCCGACGTGCCGATGGCGGTGCAGGCCATGCAGATGGGGGCGGTGGACTTCCTCGAAAAGCCGTTTCGCGACCAGGCCCTGCTGGACTGCCTGTATCGGGCGCTGGAGCGGGACCAGGCCATCCGTCAGGCGGCGGCCCGGAAGGCTGAGATCAGAAAGAACTTCGAGCAACTGACGCCCATGGAGCGCCAGGTCGCCTGCCGGTTGGCCGAGGGCAAGTCCAACAAAGCCATCGCTCTGGAACTCAAGATCAGCCAGAAGACGGTGGACTTTCACCGCGCCAACCTCCTGGCCAAGATGCAGGCCGAGTCCGTGCCCCAACTGGTGCGTCTGATCGTGCTGGCCGAGCTGCTCTAGGCCGCTTTCGCCCCAGCCCCGCGCGGCATTCCTCACCACTTTGCCGGACGGCGGGGCACCCATCTTTACAATCCCGCCATCCGATTGCCAGTCACGTCAGGCAACATGCCGGTTCAGCCCAGTAATTTCCCTGCTCTCCCCCACCAGTTCCCGGATTAACCTTGCCAAGCCGTCATCCGAACCTATAACCAGCGCGAAACGGCGACGAATACCGGCGATGTCGTGTTGCAGAACCTTTCGACAGCCAACGGGCTCGAGACCTCTGACGAACCACAGGAGACGCAGCCTCATGGTCGATGAGCCGAGGGTGTTTGTGCTTGATGACGATCCGAGTGTCAGGGAAAGGCTCGCGGAGTTGCTGACCTCCGTGAGAATCCGCGGCGAAGGCTTTACCGCTCCAACCGAATTCCTGAAGGCCTACGATCCCTCCGTTCCCGGATGCCTGGTGCTGGACGTTCGCCTGCCGGAGATGAGCGGCCTGGAGTTGCACCGGCGGCTCGTCTCGCAAGGGGCCCTGCTGCCGGTGATCTATCTGACCGCGCATGCCGACGTGGCGTTGGCCGTCGACGCGATGAAACTGGGAGCGGTTGATTTCCTGGAGAAACCCTCCCGCGACCAGGCGCTGCTGGACGCCATCCAGCGCGGACTGGAAAAGGCGGTCGCGCTGCAACGCCGCGAGCGCCGCCGCCGGGAACTCCTGGAGCGTTTCGGCCGGCTCAGCCCAATCGAGCGGAAGGTGGCGGACCGGCTGGTGGAGGGCCGGTCGAGCAAGCAGATCGCCCGCGAACTGGGCATCAGCCCCAAGACGGTCGACTTCCACAAGCAGCACATCCTGGAGAAAACCGAAGCCGACGGCGTGACCGAACTGGTGCGACTCCGTCTGGACCTGCAGCGGCACCAGGAATGCACCGGCTCGACCAAGGCAAACGGCAATGATGCGGCCGCCGCAAAGGGCCGAAGCGGAAGTTAAGACCGATCGAACACCTGGAACGACAACGAAACGCAGCGATGAGCAACGAATCGGGACACAACCTTACCAACCAGTCTCATGTTCTTGAACACGGGAAGGAGCGAAGCTACCCCACTTCGCTCCTTTCCACCCATTCACACCGGACACTCATACGGGGGTAGGGAGGTCTGACATGAAGGGCATCGGACTACAGGCGAAACTGTTGGTGGTGCTGGGTCTGCTGGCGGGCGTGGCGGTCGCCGTCGCGTGCGTCGGGCTCAGCAAACTGGGCGGAATGAACGACCGGCTCAACGCGATCGTGGATCTCTCAGCCGAGAAGGTCAAGATCGCCGGGCAGATCAAGCAGGACGTGCTGCGGATCGGACGGGCCGAGAAAAACCTGATCCTGGCCGACTCGGTGGAGCGGATGACCGCCTACGCCGACGAGATCGACCAGGTGCAGAAGGAACTGGGCGACCGTCTGACCAGATTCCGCTCGCTGGCGGACGCCGAGGGCAAGGCGAAACTCGACGAGTTCACCACGATCTGGAACGGCTATCTCGAAACGCACAAGCAGGTGCGAGCTTACGCCATGCTCAACTCGAACGTGCGGGCCAGGATGATGTCGGGCCAGGAGGGCCGCCAGGCCTACGATAACGCCGAGGCTATCCTCAAGGCCCTGGCCACGCTCAGCGACGAGAACGTCTCCAAGCAGATCGCCCTGGCCGGCGAGTCGGCGGGCCGCGTCAAGCTCGGAGACGCCCTGGTCCAGGACCTGCTTCGCGTCCATCGCGCCGAGAAGAACGTCATCCTCGAACAATCGCCGGAACGGATGAAGGAATACGACGCTGAGCGGCGGCGCCTCGTGACGTCGGCCGACCAGGCGGCGCAGGAACTGCGCCAATGCGTGACCGACCAGGGACGCCCCGCCTTCGAAGCCTTCGCAGCCGAGTACGAGCGCTTCAAGACCTATAGCGACCAAGTGTGCGCACTGGCGCTGGAGGCCAAGTCCGCGGAGGCGACGACCCTCTCCTGCGGTGATGGCCGGGCCGCCTACGACAAGGCGGAGGAGGCGCTCCAGACGCTCGTGGCGCTGAACGTCAAGCAGAACGCCGAGGCGGCCAAGGCGGCGGAGGAGGCAGCCGAAACCGCCCTGACCACCGCCCGGGTCGTCCAGGACATGCTCGCCGTGCACCGGGCCGAGAAGAACCTGATCCTCGAGACCAGCCAGGAAGGCATGGACCGCTACGCCGACGCCATCGAGCAGTATCAGACCGCCATCGAGGAAAAACTCGGATCGCTGGATAAGATCACAAACGCTGAGGGCAAGGCCAGGCTCGGCCAGTTCCGCGGCGTGTGGGCCGAATTCACCGAGATCAGCCGAAAGGTCCGGGCGATCAGCCGCGAAAACGGCAACAACAGGGCCTTCGAACTGGCCACCACCAAAGGCCGCGAACTGGCCGACGCCAGCGAGGCCGTGCTGACCGCGCTCGTGGACAAGAACATCGAGGGCATGGAGGCGGACAAAAAAACCAGTGACGCCAACTACGCCTCCGCCCGCTTCCTGATGCTGTCGGTCAGCGTGGTGGGAATCCTGGTCGCGGCCGCCTTGGGCCTGGCCATCATCCGGGGCGTCGTCGGCATGCTCAAACGGGTATTCGCCGGACTGCGGACGTGCAGCACCGCGGAGCTCGAATCGGCCGCCCAAGCGATCAATCAGATCATCGACGGAATGACCAGCGGCTCAGCCCAGGTCAGCATGGCCTCGACCCAACTGGCCGAAGGCTCCAGCGAACAGGCGTCCAGCCTCGAAGAGACCTCCGCCTCGCTGGAAGAGATCGCCGCGACCACCAAGCAGAACGCCGCCGGCGCCGAGCAGGCCAAGGAGATGGCCCTGGTCACCCGCAACGCCGCCCAGAAGGGAAAGGACGTGATGAGCCAGATGTCCAAGGCCATGGCCGACATCAAGAACTCCTCCGACGAGACGGCCAAAATCCTCAAGACCATTGACGAGATCGCCTTCCAGACCAACCTGCTGGCCCTCAACGCCGCGGTCGAAGCCGCGCGGGCCGGCGAGGCGGGCAAGGGCTTCGCCGTGGTCGCTGAGGAGGTCCGCAACCTGGCCCAGCGGTCGGCCGAAGCGGCCCGCAACACCGGAGACATGATCGAAGAGTCGATCAAGAACTCTGAACGCGGCGTCCAGATCAACGACGAGGTCGCCAAGGCCCTCGAAGAAATCGCGGAGAACTCGACCAAGCTCAGCGAGTCGATCAGCCAGATCGCCAGCGCCTCGCAGCAGCAGTCGCAGGGTGTCTCGCAGGTGAATATCGCCACCAGCGAGATGGACAAGGTGACGCAGTCCAACGCCGCGACCGCGGAGGAACTCAACGCCCAGGCCGAGGAGCTCAACTCGATGATCGTGGAACTGGAAGCCTTGTTCCGCGGCTCGTCGAACGCCGCCCCCCCTTCGGGCAAGGCGGGCCACGAGATGGCCTCCGCCAAACCCAGGAAGCTTCGGAAGAATGCCCTTACCGCGTCGTCGGCAGCGCAGAACGCCGGCGCGACCGACGTCGTCCTCAAGGAGTTTTGACAACGATGCCGCCGGCGTGCGGCTTTCACCAGGCTCGCATAGAGGGCTGAGGGATGAAGAAGGGCGATCCGCCGTCGCCCTTCTTCGCCCTGTCCGCGGAACAACGGAGTGCGCAACCGACACGGAGGTAGAGCCATGAGACACCGGCACACCCTGATCCACGCGATGTTCGTGCTGTCCGGGTTCACCGGCCTGGTCTACGAGGTGGTCTGGGCCCGGCGGCTGACGTTGACGCTCGGCGCGTCCACCTTCGCCGTGGCGGCGGTGCTGATCGCGTTCATGGGCGGGATGAGCGCGGGCGCGTTTCTGTTCGGCCGGCTGGCCGACCGCCGCAAGCGGCATCTGCTGATCTACGGGCTGCTCGAGATCGCGATCGGGATCTACGCGTTGCTGTTTCCGACGATCCTCGAGTGGGTCGGCGGCCTCTACGTGCTGGTCTATCAGCACTTCGAGCCGGGGTTCTACGCGATCAGCCTGATCCGGCTGGCCCTCTCGGTGGCGATCCTGCTGGCGCCGACCATCGCGATGGGCGGCACGCTGCCGGTCCTCTGCGCGATGCTGGCCGCCGAACGGGGCTGCCCGTCGAAACGGACCGCGGCGCTCTACGCCCTCAACACGTTGGGCGGCGTGGCCGGATGTCTGTGCGCCGGGTTTCTGCTGATACCGCACTATGGACTGCCGGCCACCACGCTGACCGCGGCGGCGACGAACCTCGCCATCGGTCTGGTCGCGATCCTGCTGCAGCGGCGGTGGATCGCCTCGCCGCCGGAGACTCCTCTCGCGGGTCGCGGCGCGGCGATGGCGCCCGCCGCGCCGGCTTCGCCGGTGATCGCCGCGGTGGTCGCCGCCACCGCCCTGTGCGGTTTTACCGCCATGGTCTATCAGACCATCTGGACGCGGGTGCTTTCGATGGTGATCGGAACCACGGTCTACGCGTTCACGACGATCCTCGCCGCGTTCCTGACCGGCATCGTCCTGGGCAGCCTGATCTACTCGCTGCGGCCGCCTCGCCGGTCGGTGCTCTGGCTCGGTGTGGCCCAGATCCTGATCGCGGTGTGGGTGGCGCTGGCCATGCCGCGATTCGACGAGCTGCCGTTCGTGTTCCTGAGGGTCTTCGACTGGACCTCGTCCAGCTGGCCGTTGTTCCAACTCGTGCGGTTCTTAATGCTGCTGGCCGTGCTGCTGGTTCCCGGAACGCTGTTCGGAATCTGCTTTCCGCTGGCGGTCGGAACCGTGGTGCGACGGGTGGAGGAGGCGGGCAGCAAGGTCGGACTGATCTACAGCTTCAACACGATCGGCGCGGTGCTCGGGGCGTTTGCCGGAGGCTTCGTGATCGTGGTCTATCTGGGCTTCCAGAAGGGCATGGTGGTGACCGCGGGACTCAACGCGTTCGCCGGCCTGGGACTGCTGGCGATCGGGGCGGAACTGACAGCCAGGCGGCGGGCGGCGGTGATCGCCGCGGCGGCAACGGCCCTGTTCCTCTCGGTGCTGGGCATTCGTCCGTGGCGGATCCATCACCTCAACAGCGGAGCCTACGTCTACGCCCACGACTACCGCGACCTGCACGACGTCAGACAGGCCATGAACGCCTACCGAATCGCCTACTACCGCGAAGGCCCCACCGCCACCGTCTCGGTCTTCCACGACCCGCGCGGCACCATGTCCCTGGCCATCGACGGCAAGACCGACGCCTCCACCGGCGAGCACGCCGATATGTCCACCCAGATCCTCCTGTCGCACCTGCCGGTGATGTTCGTGGACCGGCCGCGCGACGCCCTGCTGATCGGTTTGGGCAGTGGGGTCAGCCTCGGATCGCTGCTGCAACATCGGGTCGAGCGGGTGGACGTGGTCGAGATCTCCGAAGCGGTGGTCGAGGCATCCGAACTCTTCCGCCGATACAATCACGACGCTCTGGACGATCCGCGGGTCAACCTGATCGTCGGCGACGGCCGCCACCATCTCCAGCGGACCGGCCGACGCTACGACGTGATCATCTCGCAGCCGTCGAACCCGTGGATCACCGGCGTATCAAACCTCTTCACCCGCGAATACTACCAGGCGATGTCGCGGCGGCTCAACCGCGGCGGCGTGGTCTGTCAGTGGATCCCCTCCTATCACATGTCGCAGGAAATGCTGGCGGTGATCACCAAGACCTTCTCGGCCGTGTTTCCGTGCGCGTCGATGTGGAGCAGTTCGGTGGTCGGCGACCTGTTTCTGATCGGCTCGAACGAGAAGGTGGAACTGGACTACCGGCTGTTCCTCGAACGCCTGGGCCGGCCGCGGATCAAGCAGGACTTGGCCCGGATCGGCATGGACGAGCCGCTCCTGCTGGCCCGCACGTTCAAGTTCGCCCAAGACGGCATCGCCCAGTTCCTGAGCCGCCTTCCCGACCACCTGCCCGAAAACTCGGATGACTACCCGGTCGTCGAATTCATGACCCCGCGATTCCTGCTCACCCAGCGTGTGGCCAGAGACTTCCGCCGCCCTTCCGACCTGGCCGGCAGCCTCGGCGGCCTGCTCAACCTGATCGCGTTCACCGAAGAGGAAAACAGCAGAAACTTCGCCGATAACGCCCAACAGATCATGCAGGGCGACCAGCAAAACTAACCTCAGGCCCTTCGTCTCTTATCCCGCCTGGGCGAGAGGTTTGTGGGCGGGGCAGTGCTGCTTGCCGGTGTGGACGAAGGTCTTGAGGTTGGCTAGCGGAGCTTCAGCGGGGATGTCGCAGCCGCTGGAAAGAATGAAGTTCTCGCAGCCGGCCATGCGGTCGAGCAGGTCGCGCGTGGCACGCTCGACGTCGGCGGGCGCGCCCCGCAACAGGACGTTGACGGGATCCACGTTGCCCATCAAGACGACGTCGCCCGGCATTCGCGCCGCGGCGGCGGGCATGTCGAGCATGCTGTCGAGGCTCAGACCGTGAACCTCGGTTTTGCACATCGGCTCGACCATCGCGGTGGTGTCGCCGCAGATGTGCAGGACGGTCATGCAGTCGAGGTGCCGGAAAATCTGCCGGACGGACCGGCCGGAAAACTCCCAGAACATGTTCGGTCCCAACAGCACCGCCGTCGGTTCGAGCATCATGATGATCTTGGCCCCGGCTTCGACCTGGGCCTTGGCGTAGCGGACGATGATCTGCTCGCAAAAGTCCAAAGCCGACTTGACCAGCTCCGGAGTGTCCAGCGTGGCCAAAGCGATCCGCTGGGCGCCGAACATCAGGCCGGCCAGCGTGAACGGGCCGATTGCGTACCCGCCGACCGGGATCGTCAGACGGTCGACCAGCCGACGGATGGTCTCAAGGAACACCCACACCCGCCCGTCGGCCAGCGGATCGACGGCCCGATACTGATCGAGGTCTTCAGCCTTCTCAACCGGGTGCCACTCGACGGTGGCGCTGTCGTGCAGGGGGAACCGCACGGGCAGACCCAGCGCGTTGGCCTCAACCGACAGATCCATCATGACGAACTGAGCATCCGGCTGGGTCAGCTCAGCCAGTTTGTAGAGCGAACGGTACTGCAGCTCGGCGTTGAAACCGTTCTGCTTGATGGAGCTCCCCGTCAACGCGGTGCCGGGGAACCCGGCCAGCGGGACCACAAGCCGACGGCCGCTTTTCCTCACCAGATCGACCAAACGCATGGTTCTCTCCTTGCGGTTTCCTGTGTCGATCTGTATTATACAAAATGGATATAATGAGGCCAAAGGTAAATTATCCAAAATGGATGAAATTTTTATTCAATTTGGATATTTACCCAACAAAGAAGGCCCGACCGTTCGGCCGGGCCTCATCCTAACCTCTTTTCTAGGCTCGGTTTACTGCAACTGCGTGAGCGGAATGGTCTCGTTGAGCTCCAGTTCCTGCTCGAAGACCACGATGTTGAGCGGTCCGTAGACGGTGATCGCCCCGCTCAGGTTGCTCAGCTCGGTGCAGTCGGGGCTGACGGTGCAGTTGAAGCTGACGCCCAGGCTGTTGACCAGGGCGGCTATGGCCACGCCACTGACGTCGCCGGTGAAGTTCATGGTCACGTCGAAGCCGCCACTGTCGTTCTGAGTGACCTCGGTGGACACCGGCCGGACCCACGCCGTGATGGTCTGTCCGCCCAGACCGGCGGGCATATCCTCGGGCAGAATGATCTCGAACGGGTCGCCGTTGACGTTGATGTCGGCGAACTCAGCCGGCAGGCCCTCCACCTCGAACTCGACGAGCTTGGCGTTCTCATCGAAAACCAGCCGGAATCGGCCGTCCGGGTCGCCCCAGACCGTATCGGCGAGCACCTGTTTGGCCAGTTCACTGGCATTGAAGCTCGTGCCGGGCAGCACGAATCCCCCACATCCCCCCACAGTCATCAGCCCCACCGACAGCAGAACCACCGCGCACAACACTCTCCCCTTCATATCTAGACCTCCCAAAGAATCGTTACAATCTACTCGACGCCGCACAAGTTATTTACGATTGCACCTCCCTTGGCGGTGTGTATAATTATACAAAATATTCCGCAGAATGGAAAAATCGGCGCTAGGGGTGGCCCGTCGGCCTGAGATACGCCTGGTCAGCAGGCGGGACCCTTGGAACCTGATCCGGATAAGTCCGACCGAGATGGATGAGGCCGGCGTAGGAAAGCGTCGCTGTAGCTTTATTGCTGCAGTTTTTCGTCACCTACCTTCCGGTCCCACCCGCCTTCGCCGCCCCCGACGACCAGTATGTTGAAAGGATCGATCATGACGCTATTGCAGGAGACACAAGGGGGGAAGGTTCCGGAGTCGATTGTCCGCGCAGCCGGGCGGGAAGGCGTGGACGCAACCGAGCTCGCCCGCGAGGTGGCGGCGGGCCGGGCGGTGGTACCCGCCAACCGGGTCCATGCCCGGGGGTCGCTGTCGCCGCTGGCCATCGGGCGGTGCGTGAGCACCAAGATCAACGCGAATCTGGGGGCCTCAGCGGTCAAGTCGTCGCTGGCCCAGGAGAAGGCCAAGCTGGAGCTGGCGCTGCGCGCGGGGGCCGATGCGGTAATGGACCTTTCGACGGCGGGCGATCTGGACGCGATCCGCGAGATGGTGGTGGACCAGAGCCCAGCCCCGGTCGGCACGGTGCCGATGTACGAGATGGTGCTCCATCGCGACGTGGAGGACCTGAAGGTGGCCGACATGCTGGCGGTGATCGCCAAGCACGCCGAGCAGGGGGTGGATTTCTTCACGATTCACGCCGGCATTCTGCGGGAGCACCTGCCCCACGCGGTGAACCGCGTGGGCGGGATCGTCTCGCGGGGCGGGGCGCTGCTGGCCAAATGGATGGTCCATCACAGCCGGCAGAACCCGCTGTACGAACACTTCGACGAGATCTGTGCGATCATGCGGGAATACGACGTGGCGTTCAGCCTGGGCGACGGGCTTCGGCCGGGCGCGCTGGCCGATGCGGGCGACGAGGCGCAGTATCGCGAGCTTCGGACGCTGGCGGAACTGGCTGAGCGGGCGAGGCAGGCGGGCTGCCAGGTGATGATCGAGGGGCCCGGGCACGTGCCGCTGAACCAGATCGAGGAGCAGATTCGGTATCAGCAGGAAGTCTGCGCGGGCGCGCCGTTCTACGTGCTGGGCCCGCTGGTGACGGATATCGGAGCGGGCTACGACCACATCGCCGGAGCGATCGGGGCGACGCTGGCCGCATACTACGGAGCCAGCTTCCTGTGCTACCTGACGCCGCGCGAGCATCTGGGTCTGCCGGACGAGGAGGCGGTGCGGGAAGGCGTGGTGGTTTTCAAGCTGGCGGCCCA
>JAAYCJ010000299.1 GCA_012729815.1 Phycisphaerae bacterium
CTGCCTGACTCTTCGACTCCCTGTCCCCCTGCCATGGGACCGCCGACAAATCTCACAATTTGCACAGAACCCGCGTAACCCGCCCCTCGCCAATCACTTCCCCCACCCCCACCGGAGGAACCCGACTATGCAAATCGCACGAATTGTACAAAACGCACCATCTCCTGCTCGCCTGTTGACCCGCTCCCTTTCCCTGCTCTCGCCCCGCCGGAGCGCGAGCCACCGCCAAATATCACAATCTGTACAAAACCCCCGCAACCCGCCTCGACACGTCACCTTACAGCACCCCCTCCAAAAAACCGCACCCGTACAAATGGCGCATTCTGTACAAAACGTACAAGCCCCAGAACCGCTCGCGAACCCGCCCCTCTTCGTCCGCCAAATTCCAAATCCGAAATCCGAAATCCGAAATCATAAATCCCAAACCTACCCTCCCCGCAACCGATCCGGTACAATCCCGTATAAAATGTTCCATATGTCTCTGATCATCGGTCTGCCAACCGTGTGCCTATCCAAAATGGAGCCTGGCGTATGAAACCCAATGTCACCCTCGCCCTCGCCTTCGCCCTGGCCGCCTCAGCCGGCCTCTCCGCCCAGACCACCCAATCCACCCAGCCGTCGCCGCCCGGAGTCGTCATCATCGACGATATGGAAAACTTCGACCACTGGACCTGGAACCAGGACGTCACCCCGGTCCTCGACAAATCCATGCGCAAAATCGGCAACGCCTGCATCAACGTCCAGTTCCTCATCGACAAGACCAAGCCCAACGCCGCCTGGATCGCCCGAACCGGCGTCGGACTCGACCGCGTGCCCAAGTACCTCCAAGCCTTCGTCCTCGTGCCCCGATGGCAGAAGTTCGCCTGGGGCGAAGCCCGAATCCGCATGATCGTCCAGGACGCCGACGGCACCGCCGTCATGACCTTCATCTCCGGCCTCTACGAAGGAACCGACGGCCGCGACTCCCCCATCTTCGCCAAGCCGTGGTACTACGTCTGGCCCAAGATCCGCGTTGAACTGGCCTCCTTCGAACCCTACTGGCCCGGCACTAATGGCACGCTCGACGGCATCGAGACCATCAGCTTCGAAATGCCCCACCGCGTCGAAGAGTACATGTTCGACGGACCCTATGAATACCGCATCGACGAGTTGGCCGCGATCTTCGACGACGCCGATCCCTACATCGCCGACCGCGCCGCCGCCGTCCGTCAGCGGGGCAAAGCCCTCCTCCAGCAACTCGACGGCCTGCGCGAAACACATCAGGGCACGTGGTACCGCTACCCGCTGGCCAGCCTGACCGCCCTCGACGTCTTCTGCGACTGGGCCGTCGAGGAAACCCAGGACCCCGAAAAGAAATGGGTCCGCGCCGAACGCGAACTGATCTACCTCGACCGCCTCTGCGACGACCTGGCCGCCGGATTCGACCGCCTCGAAAAGGGCGAGAACCCCTGGCCCGACGTGGCCGAACCCGACGTGACCGCCCTGACCGTCGAAAACGGCAACTACCGCAATGAGCAGGGCCCGGTCTACATCACCGGCTTCTGCCACCATCCCAGCAACCTCGGCATCTTTCGCCGCCTGGGCCTTAACGGCACGACCCTCGGCTGCACCCTCGGCGAGACCCGGCCGGAGCCGGACGTCACCAACAAACCTGAAAACCTCGTCACCTTCTGCGACAACGCCGCCAAACACAACATCGCCTGCGACCTGCTGATCACCCCCCACCACGCCCCCGGCTGGGCCCTGGCCAAATGGCCCGACATCTGCCCCAGCAACCTCCGCCGCGTCCGCAACCAGTTCCTCCCCTGGAACCTCTCAAGCCCCAACTTCCGAAACCTCGTCGCTGAGCACGCCGAAGCCGTCGCCACCACCGTTCGCGACTGCAAAAACCTGCTGAGCTACGACCTGACCAACGAACTGTGGTACCTGATGCTCGGCGACTTCGCCGCCGACGACTTCCGCGCCTGGCTCAAACAGCGATACGAAACCGTCGACGCCCTCAACCAGGCCTGGGGCACGACCTTCGAAAACTTCGAAACCGTCCAGTACCTGACCGCCGTCGACCGCGCGGTCAGCGACCTGTTCCTCTTCAACCAGGACCGCGTCACCGACTTCTACACCTTCTTCGTCAACGAGGTCCGCAAGCACGACGACACCAAACCCGTCTACATCAAGATCCACGGCGCCTGGCGGCACCTGATGAGCGTCGACAAGCCCGCCCTCTGCCGCGTGCTGACCGGCGTGGGCTCCGACTGCTTCAGCCGACTCGACAACCCCGACGATGACCTGGTCATGGACCTCTGGACCACCATGATGATCACCAACATGTACCACTCACTTGAACCCGACAAGCCCATGATCGACTCCGAGCAGCACATGATCTGGTACGGCCACGTCGTCACCTACGACTACATCCGCGCCCTGTGCTGGTGGCGGGCCGTCCAGGGACTCGACGCCAACTACGTCTGGCTCTGGAACCGTACCTTCGAAAACGCCGAAGACAACCTCTGCACCCAGCCGTGGGCCATGGTCGGACTCTGCGAGACCGCCCTCGACCTCCAACGCCTCAACACCCTCGTCGCCGACTTCCAAGCCTACCGGCCCGACGTGCTCCTCGTCGACAGCGGCGCCAAAACCCCCGACGCCTACAAACTCCTCAGCTACGCCGGACGGGCCTTCAACCTCCTGACTCCGCAGGCCCTCACCGACGATCGGCTCAAAACGTACAAAACGATCATCTTCCCCGACGGCTATCGCATCGACGACCAGACACCCCAATGGCTCGCCGCCGCCGAAAAAGCCCAAATCAATGTGATCCAAATCGACGACCAGACCACCACCCGCAGCCTCGCCCAGCGCATCGTTTCGCGGGCGACGCCGATCGCCGAGAACATCGACGGCGTGATCAACCACACCGTGCTCGACCCGGCTGGGCGGACCATGACCTTCCTGCTCAACATCAACACCGAGCCGGTCCGAGTCCGACTCGCCCCGCCCGCCGAGGGCCAGTGGACCAACCCGATCAGCCGCGAAACCGTCGGCGAAACGATCGAACTGCGACCGTCCGTCCCGGTGATCCTGACGATGTAGCCCACCAGGGTCACTTCAGGCGAATGAGGATCGGGTAGTCGCGGACAATGACGCCGCCAACGGTCGTGCCGTTGGCGGTCGACTCGAAGCGGAGCGTCTGCTCCGCGCCGTTGATCGGCTCGTAACCCGTTACCTGGCCGGCTTTTGCGTTGACGATCAGGTTGCAGGATTGGCCGGGGCAGTCGTCTTGGGCGCGGCCGGCGGTCCAGAGGGCCAGGACGGTCTCGCCGTCGCGCCGGAGGACGGCGGAGCAGAGATCCCCGATCGGCGGGTCGGTGCGAAAGTCGAGCTCAGCCGGCTCGAGGCCGTCGAGGGCGGTGCTGAGGTTTCGCAGGACGTAGTACGCCGGCTGCGGCTGCATCGCGGTCAGCGGTTCGCCGACGAAGGCTTTGCGGGTCAGGCTCAGATCGAGGGGGTAGTTGGCGTCGCTGTAGCCGCAGTAGAACGACTCAGCGGGCAGGGCGGTGTGCGTGAGAGTGAGGCGGGCGAGGTACTTGGCCTTTTCGATTTCAGTGCAAGGGAGGTCGCCCCACCAGTTGGGCGGGGCGGGGGCTGGGTAGCTGGCGCCCCAGGCCCACTCGGTGACCATGTACCGGCCGGCAAAACCGCAGGACTCGCAGTAGCGCTGCACCGCGCGGACGTCGTCGAGGTAGCGGCGGACAAAGGGGTGATCGGGATCGGCCTGGTAGAACGGGTGCCAGGCGATGATATCGACGTCGCGGGCCAGTTCACGGACCACCCGCAGGAACATGTCCGATTGACGGCGGGATTCCCACTCGCGCTCGTCCCAACCGCTGATGCCGTAGACGAACCCAGCGTACGAGCCGAGCATGATCTCAGCGTCCGGGCAACATTCGCGAAGGATTGGAATCGTCCTGCGGGCGAGGGCGACGTAGCGGTCGGGATCGGGCGCATCGCCCCAGTACCCGCCGGTGTTCCACTCGTTCCAGACTTCAAAGACCTTGACGCGGTCGCGGAAGTGCTGGGCCATGAAGCGGACGTAGCGGGCCCAGGCGTCCAGCGCCTCGGGCGTGGTCGGCGGGGCGGGATTCTCCCAGTACCACTCCCAGAGCTGGGGCAGATGCCGCGTGGGGTCCTTCTGGGTGTAGAGGCGGTTGCCGAAGCCCAGGGACAAAACGACGTCCACGCCGTGGGCGACCATGTCGGTGACAGCCAGGTCGGCCACCGGATCGACGGCGAGCTTTCCGCGCTGCTGCTCGACGTAGTGCCAGTTGATCACGTCGTCGTGGAAGCCGAAGCGGACCCATTTGAAGCCCAGGTCGTAGTACGTGGCCCAGATGTCGTGCCAGGTCTGGCGCTCCGCGTGGAAGCCGTGCATGGTGGAGCTGACGGACACGCCCGCGCCGAGGGTGGGCAGCGCGAGGTTGCGCCCGGTGTGCCCGCGCACTTCGACGGCGGCGATGGAGAAGGAGTGGCCCCAGTTCTCGATGCGAGGGAAGCCGCGGGCGACGATCCATATCTGCTTGGCCGGGCGCGGATCGAAGACAAATTCTAAGTCGTACCGATCGGCGGCGTCGCCGGAAGGGCCGTCAAAGACGGTATCCCAATGATGGGCGTCGCGCGAGACTCGGATGGTCAGATGCCGGGCCATGGCCATGCCGACTTCGACGGCGGGTTCGTCCATATGGGCTGACCCGGCGGGTCGGCGCACGCGCGGGACGGGTCCGGGCCGGCGCTTGTGGAGCGTGACCGACGAGACGGTCTGTTCGCGGGCCAGGTCGATGCGAATCCAGACGGGTTCGGCGTCGGGCTGCGGGAACGGATGGCTGGACCAGCAGGTTTCGCGGTCACCGTCGATCAGGTGGATCGGTTCGAGCGGCAGGGCGTCGTTGGCGGCGGTGCGCGGCAGGCGGCCGATGGCGGCGCCGAGGCGGTTCATGCGAATCTCGGCGCTCGTCTTGAGAGGCGTCTTGCGGAAGGGATTGTCGTTGCCCTGTTGGATGGCCACGTCGTCGAGCAGATCGGGGCTTTGGGCGAGGATCTGGGTCGCGCCGTAGCCGACGACGGGCACGCCGCCGCAACGGGCGCGAACGACACCGTCCTGGAAAACCAGCTTGACCGTCTGCGATTGCGTTTGGTCGCTCATGATAGCTCCGATGAAAAGGCGGGTGCGTCGGTTCAGAAGGAAACCCACTGGCGTGTCTGGACCAGCAGGACGCTTTCCTGATCGAACGTTCGGCGATAGGTGTCGCGGATGTTCTGGATGGCGCGGCGATGCTCGGCTGAGTCGTCGCGAAGGATGATAATGACCTTCGAAGGCTCCTGGATGATCCGGCCGGCGGCATTTCGCCATTGGCCGGCGGCGTCGAGGATGGTCAAGCCGTCGGGGAATCGCGGCGTGACGTGCGCATCGACGAACCGTTGCCACTGGTCGGCTGCGATCGGCGAACCGTCGGGCCGCAAGAGTCCGAAATACAATTCGGTGCGGACCATTCGATGGGCGTCGGAGCGCCACTTCGTTTCGGCGCAGGCGGGCAGCATCGCCAGCATGCACGCGGCAAGCAGGATCCTGATGTTCCGTTGGACATAGGCTTGTGTTGAACGGTCCGCGGTCATGTCAGCTTTCCCGGTTGTTGGCGAGAACGGCCTGGCCGGTCAGGTCGGCTATGTTTTGATCGGCGTGGCCGTAGAGGATGTTGCCTTGAATAAGGACGTGCTCGGAATCTTTGACGACGATGCCGTGGCGCGGCGTGGGGTTTTCCACGAAGGCGTGGTCGTGGCCGCTGCAGATGCAGGAGGAGACGACCACGTGCTCGGCCCCGTCGATTTCGATTCCGGCCCGGCGGTTGTTGTAGGCGTGGATGCCGGTGACGATGACGTTCCGCGGCGGTCGTCCGCGGCCGTCGGCGGCGATGCGGATGCCGCAGTCCCAGCCGCCGATATCCGCGCCGCCGGTGACGGTGACGCAATCGGTGTTGGGACCGATCAGGATGCCGGCTTTGCCCTTGCGGACGGCGGTGACGCCGATAATCTTGACGCCGCCGAGGCGGGCCCCGCCGTCGTCGGGCGAGGCCAGAACGATGCCGTACTCGTCGTGATCGGAAAACTCGCCGCCGACGATCTTGGCGTAGTGGCAGCGTTCGATCATCAGGCCGACGCCGCAGACCTGTGGATCGCAGAACTGGAGCTGCGGCGCGTCGACCACGCCCGCCCGCTCGCTGTCGCCGCCGCGCAGGTGGATGCCGATCTGGCAGTGGTTGACGCCGACGTTGTGGAGCGAGAGCAGGTCGGCGTCGCCGCGGACGAGGATGCCGGCCTTGCCGTTAGCGCGTCCGGAGCCGATCAGGTGCAGATGGCTGATCGAGACGCCGGCGACCTTGACGGTTTTGCCGAAGATTTCGAGCAGGTCCACGTCGCGGTCGCAGCGGAAGACCGTGCCCTCGTTGCCGCCGCTGAACACGATCCCGCGTCCGGCCCCTTCGAGATGGACGCCGTGCTTGTCCTCGATCCGGACGGTGGAGTTCAGGTCGTAGGTTCCAGCGGCGATACCGATCTTGCCGCCGACCGACGGCAGGCGGTCGATCGCCTTCTGGAGAACGACGGAGGCGTCGGCCCCGCCTTCGACGTTGCCGTAGCGGGCCGACCAGGCGACGACGTTGCCGGCGTCATTGTGGTGGAGGATGAAATCCGCGGCAGATGGCTGATAGCCCGGCTTGTCGGCCGACATGGCTTGCCTTTCGTGCTGCGATGGATGTTGGTCCCTCGATCGGACGGGCAGGAGCATAACCGCCGACGAACGTGTTGTCCAGATCGAATGGCGGATCAACGGTCACCGGTAGAGCGGCAGCGACGGGCCGGGCGGATCGGCGCTGACGACCTGATTGCCGCGCCAGGTGAAGGTGACTTCGGAGTTTTCGACGGTCTGACCGGCCGACGACATGCGGCTGTGGGATTCGCCGTAGGCGATGACGTAGCCGGTGGTCTGGCTATCTTCGGCGGCGGCGATCCCGCCGAAGAGGCTCAGGGCCTGGCGCTGGCGGAAGCAGACGAGCGGATAGGTCACCGCGAGTTGGGCGCCGGCGCGTGACCGATCGAAGACGACGTAGTCGCCGCGCCACGCGGCGGGGATTTCACAGCCGTCGACGAAGGTCCGGACGGCGGCCCGATCGGTCCAGGTCGGCGGGCGGAAGTGGACGTTCTTTCCGCGATGCGGAACGATGGCGACCCGGCCGGCATCCGGCAGCGCGGTGGTCACGGTCGCCGCGGGCGCACTGACCGGCAGCGACATGTTGACCAGGATGCGATCGCCTTGTTCGATGACGGTGTTGTTCCAGGCGGTGTGGATGGAGCGCATGCCCTCGGGCGAGCAGCAGCCCGAAACGTTCATGTGCTTGGGCCCGAAGAGCCAATCGACCAGGTCGTTGGGACCCGGAGCGCCGCAGAAGCCGCCCTCGAAATCGCGAAGCACGGCGAGTGCGTCATCGACCTCGCGCGGCCGGTCGGGATACAGGGCGCGATAGTGGGCTTCGTACGCGGGCGTGATGGCGAACTGGCAGGTGCGGATGTAGTTGCGGACGAAGCGCTCGACGTGATCCCAGTATTCGGACAGGCCGGCGCGGGCGAGGCAGGCGGCGGTCGAGATCATGTCGGCCGTCGCGCAGGTCTCGGAGAGCCGGGCGACCGTCTCATCCCAATAGCCGGCGGAGAACCAGCCGGTGTCGTAGCTGCGGCGGCGCTGGAATTCGTAGACGCGGCGGGCGAAGTCGATATACTTGGGATGGCCGGTGACCTCGCCGAGCCACGCCACACCCCAGACCGCGTGCATGGTGATGTGGGCGTGGCCGCAATGGCTGCCATCGGGCCGGATGCGGGCGGCGCCGCGATTCGGCTGGAGCTCGGCGACAAAGCCGTCGGCCAGGGCGCAACAGTAGTCGAGGATGGCTTCGTCGCCCGAAGCCAGGTAGTAGCCCAGCAGGTGCATGCCATCGACGGGGAACTGGCGTTCCCAGCCGGTCTGCAGGACCTTGCCGTCGATCCACGGGCCGAACCCGTCCTTGTGGTAGGCGCGGCCGGTGTCCAACGTGGCGAGCGTGGTCAGGGCGTGGGCCATGCGTCCGGCCTGCTCCAGCGAAGCGCGGTTGCCGTTGCGCTGGTGGTCGGTGCAGAGGCTGGCGATGATCTTGCCGGTGGTCCAGGGGCTGATGCCCAGGCCGGATGTGATCTCCTCGCCGGCGTAGACCTTGCCTTCCTCGGCGGCGCCGTTTTCGCACCAGGCGAAGTGATCGTCCTTGACGTAGCCCATGATCCGCCGGCGCAGGCCCAGTTCGGTTGTGGTCGGCTGATCGAGGCCGAGGATTTCCCGCATGTTCCAGAACTCCCAGTCCATGCGGCAGTCGGTGTCGCCGATGGCGATGGGGTCCGGTCCGGAGGGAACCGGCGGCAGGTGCAGCAGGCCGCACTGGAAGCGGGCCTGGTAGTCGTATTGCGAAACGGGATTGCGCTCCAGGTAGTTCATCGCCCGTCCGGCGATGGCGACGAAGTCGATTTCATCGGGGCTCGCCGGTGCGTCGGGCAAACCGGCGGGAATGGTTTCGAGGACGGTCAGTTCGTCCTGGAGTCCGGCGTGACGCAGGTTGGGCAGAATCGATTGATCGTTCATGATATGCTCCCGGTTGAGGGCGAATCAGTTCAGCTTCCTGTAGAATACGATTTCCGAGTCGGGTCGGTCGGGCAGTTCGATGTCGATGCCGGCTGACAGCTCGGCGCCCGTGGCTGTTCGCGCGTGTCCGGCGTCGGCCCACGTCAGTTCGTAGGTGCAATCGTCTTTCAATCCCTTCAGCACGATGCGTCCCTTGGAGAGCGGGCAGTTCTCGCGGCGGAAGAACATGGCTGCGCCCTGGTTGAGGTCCTCGCGCCAGAACTGGTATCCGCACCAGACGTCCTCGGCGGAGGACCGTTCGAAGAGTTCGTAGAAATCGCCGAGCAGCAGCGGTCGCAGGCGGCCGTATTCGGCGAGGCGTTCGGCCAGGGCGGTCGGGTCAAACTCATCGGTCTCCGGGTCGAAGGCGGTCACCACGGCGGCGGAGGCGATGCAACTGCGGAAACGGTACGGGTCTTTGGAGTTGACTCCCGTGCCGCTCAGGGGAAAGTAGCGCGAAAGGCCCTGGGTGTGGCCCTGCGAAGCGGCGGGATCAAAGGCCCAGTCGTTCCGCCAAAGCGGGATGCTGCGGCGGCAGGCCTCCAGGTCGATCCGCCGTCCGCCGCTGGCGCAATTGTCGATCAGCAGGCCCGGGTTGCGGCGAAGCAGTTCGTCCCACATCCAGTAGAGGCCCTCGATGTGCCGGATCTCCGAGATTCCCCGGCGGTCCGGAGCGTCGGCGAGCGACCAGAATTCATCCGGCGGGAAGTTCATGTCCTGGCGGTAGACGGTGACGCCGCAGCGTTGGACAATCTCCGTGACCGTCTCGACGAACCATTCGGCGGCTTCGCGAATTCCCAAATTCAACAGGGCTTCACTTTGCGGAAGCCAACGCATTCGGCGGCGGGTCTGATCTTCGTTGGGCACGAGCAGCCACTCGGGATGCTCGTTCCAGAGGAATGTGCCGGGCGCGACCCGTTCGGGCTCGAACCACAGGACAAATCCAAGGCCGTTGTCTCTGGCGTATCGGCCGATGGGTTCGAGGCCGTTGGGCCAGTTCTTGTCGGTCGGCGTCCAGTCGCCGACGGTGAGACCCCACGGTTTGTCCTCGCCGTACCAGCCGGCGTCGAGCCAGAAAGTGTTCAGGCCATAATTCGCGGCGAGTTGTTGATCGATCCAGGCCTTCTGATTCTCTTCTGTGCAGTCCTGGCCGCAGCGGTACTTGCCCCAACTGCACGTGCTGACGATCTCGGCTGGGATTTGGCCGTCGATCTTCGGCGTGTGGTGCTTGAGGATGAACTGCCGGTAGGCGTTGCGGGCCTGTTCGGGCGGTCCGTCCCAGTGAAACAGCACGATCCGCGGCGTGCGGACGGTCTCGCCGGGCAGCAGCTTGAATCGCACGTGGTCCCACCCGGCCATGAATTGGAGGTCTTTCTCGTCCGTGCGGATGAACCGGGCGTACCACGTGCCGGTCCAGCCGACCGCGCAAATCAGCGTGGCGCCGTCGTACTCGAGGTCGAACGTCGGCATCACGCCGCCGCGCCGCCAGCTTTGTCCGTCGTCGCTGCTTCGCCCGTCGAGGCAGCCGAGGCGGCAGTCGTCCCAGTACCACAACCGCCGACGCTGCGGCGTGAAGTCTTCGGCGGCGGATGCGCAGCCGGTCAGCGTGTTGAGCATGTACTCCGGATCGCCGTCGCGGCGGATTTTGATGTCGAGGACGTTGATGTTCTCGCAGATCGCGGAGTCCTCGCCGCCGGTGTTGGTCAGGTGCAGCACCCACTCGACGGCGGGTGCGTCGCCGTAGCGTTTGATCTCGGCCCGAATCTGGAGATCGGACCCCAGCACCCGGTAATCGCGGACGGTGAGGCCTTCGGTCGAGACGGCTGCCTCTCCGGCGGCGCGAATCTCGGCGCATTTGCCGCCGTATTGCATGGAGAACGGGACTTCGCCTTCGGATCGGACCAGCCGTTGCCAAACGGATTGCGTCAGATCATTCATCACGGATGACTCCTGTCGGCAATCGGTATACGGCTCGGATACAGCCGATGATCTACTCCATCGCGCGATAGACCAAGACTTTCGAGTCCGGCTGGTTGGGCAGGGCGATTTCCAGGCCGTCGGTCATCAGTTGCGAGCCTTTGGCTTGTACCACGGTTCCGGTGTCGCGGTCGCGGAACTCGTAGGTGCGGTTCGGATCGAGGCCGAAGAGCTTGAGTCTGGCCAGCGGGTACGGGCTGGCCTTGCGCCGCAGGGCGACCACCGCGCCGCGATTGAGATCCTTGCGGTCGAGCTGCCACACGGCCCAGATATCGGCGGCGATCGAGTGGCCGGTCAGCGGATAGAAATCGCCGAACCACAGCGGCCGGATCGCGCGAAACTCCTCGGCGCGGGTCTTGAGCTCGTCGGGATCGGTCGGGTGTTTGTCATCCCAGCAGAAGGACATCGCGGACGAAAGATGGCTGCGGAAGACGTAGCGGTCGGCGGTGTTGAAGCCGCAGCCGCTGAGGGGCACGTAGAGATTCAGGCCCAGCGCCTGGCACTGGATGCCTTCGGGCTCGAAGCAGTAGTCGGAGCGCCAGAGCGGGATGCTCCGCGAGATGGTTTCCAGGTCGATCCGCCGGCCGCCGCTGGCGCAGTTGTCGATCAGCAGGTGCGGATGGCGGCGGCGCAGTTCATCCCAGAAGGCATACAACCCCTCGACGTGGCGGATCTCGGTGATGCCCTGGCGGTCGGCGGCGTCGCTGACCTGCCAGTAGTCGAGGCAGTCCATGTTGAAGTCCTGGCGGTAGACGGTCAGGCCCAGTTCCTCGACCATCGACGAGATGTGGTCGGTCAGCCAGTCGCGGGCCTCGGGGTGGCCGAGGTTCAGCAGCGATTCGCCGCGGAAGTTGCCGCGTCGCCGGAACTCCTCGACGAAATCGCTGGGCGAGATCAGCCACTCGGGATGATTCTCGTGCAGCCAGGTGCCGGGATGGACGCGCTCGGGCTCGAACCACAGAACGAAACCCATACCGTGTTTGGCCGCTTCGTCGGTGACCGGCTTGAGCCCGTTGGGAAACGCCGCCTTCTTGGGAAACCAGTTGCCGACGTCGAGGGCCCAGTTGCCCTGGCCCTCATACCATCCGGCGTCGAGCCAGTAGGCGTCGAGCGCGACGCCCTTCTCGACCAGCCAGCGGATGGTCTCGATCTGATTCTGCTCGGTCACGCCGTTGCCCCAGTCGTGGAGGAACCAGGTGTTGGAGGCAAAGGGCGGCACGGGCGGCTTGCCGCTGGTGGTCGGCGTGTGGCGCTTGAGGATGAACTGGCGGAAGCGGTTGTGGCCGTCGAGGCGCTCGCCCTGCCAGGCGAACAAAAGGATTCGCGGCGTGCGGACGGCCTCGCCGGGCAAAAGCTTGAAGTGCGTCAGCTCCATGCCCGCGTCGATCCGCAGATCGGTCTTGTCGTTTCGCCCGAAGCGGGCGGACCACTGGCCGGACCAGCCGATCGCGACGATCAGGCCGCCGTCGTCGAAGGCGAGGTTAAAGAAGGGAAAGGCCCCATCGCTTTTTCCTCGCGCGTCGGCGGCGTTGGACGACCGGCCGCCGGCGGATGAGAGGGTCACACCGCCGTGGGGCGGCAGGACGGTCTCCCGCGGGGCGAAGTCGAGCTTGGCGGCATTACTGCCCAGGGCGTGGTGAAGGACGAATTCACCGGTCTCGCGACGCGGGAAGACCGCGTCGAGGGCGCGGATGTCCTGGAGGATCGGCGAGTCGGAGGCGCCGGTGTTTTCCAGATGCAGCACCCACTCGGCGGCGGGGAAATCGTCGTAGGCGACCAGTTCGCAGGTGATGCGCAGGCCGGTTCGCGGATCGTCGCAGACGATGGTGTGCCGCGTGCCGCCGTCGAGCGGCTCGCAGCGGACCTCGCGCGGAGTTCGGGCGAGCCACTGCGAGGACGGCTGACCGTCATACGTCAGCGAGAACGGCAGATCGGCGTGTTGGTCGAGGAAGTGTTTCTGGAGCCAGTTCTGGAGGTCCATGGGCGAGGTTCCTTACGGTATTGAAGATGCCATACAGATCAGAACATGCGAGGCCGGCCGAGCCAGGCGTAGCCGGAGGCGTGTTGTTTGGCTTGAGCGTTCCTATCGAAGCGGTCTTCGACCACGTTCCAGTGACGCATGGTGCGGTCGTCGGGAACGAGGACGTAGACTCGGCTGGGCTCGGTGGCGAACTCGACGCGCCGATTGTTGAACCGATCGAGTTTCCTGCCTTTGGCGTAGAGGTGCGTTGTGGGCCAGGGCGACTCGAGGCGGCACGGGCGGCCGAGTCGGCTCTCGACGGCGATCCACCGCACGCAGCCGTTTTTGACCTCGGCGGAGACGACGAAACCGTTCTGGGCGTGGAGGGTGAACCGCGCGTCCTGGTCGCCGGTGACCGCGGGCGCCACGCGGATTACGTCGTGATGGCTCTGCAGCAGCGACTCGTTGATCCCAGCCGCGAAACAGGACATCGCCTCCATGCCCATGTGCCGGAAGGGCCACATCCCGAAGGAGAACTTGCTCTCCGGCTTGTTCTGCTCCTCGGCGGGCAGATCGGCGTCGCGAATGCCGAACTGCGAGGTGCGGAACCGAAGGGCCGACTCGCCGCGCATGATGGCCATCGGACCGTAATGGCCCCAGCCGTTGGGATAGAACTGCCAGAAAACCACGGCCAGCTCCAGCGCCCGCCGGGCCTCGCGCCCCATCCCGAGCCGGGCGAACGCGGCGGCCAGGGGATGCCAGCCCATGCCCGGAAAGGCGAAAGCCTTGATGGTGTTGGCGGTGGTCTTGAAGAGCTCGCGGTCTTTGCAGTCGAGATCGACGAGGCCGGAGGGATAGACAGCGGCGTTCTCGACCCACGGGAAGATGCCGTCGTAACAGCGCAGGTCGTCGCGGACGCCCTCGGGAAGCGCGGGCTTGCCCTCCTGCTGACAGGTGATCTGCAGGACGTCGACCTGAGTGGGGCCGTCGTGATCGTGAGGGACGAACGAGGTCAACAGGCGCTTCTCCTCCAGGCCGACGCCGGCGGCCAGGACGCGCGACGCGATGGCCTTCTCGCCCTTGAACAGGCCGCGGAGCAGCTTGCCGCCGGCGATAAGCCTGCGGTCGGCGGCGACGGTCGGCGGATCGGCGAGGTGATCGACGATCTCCCGCCACTTGGCCGCCCGCGGCTCGTCGACGCCGGCTTCGCGAAGGGCCTCGACGGCGGTGGAAAACAGGACCCTGGCGTAGACCAGTTCGGTAACCGCGTCGCGCAGGCGAATCCAGCCCTCGTAGCCGGTGCCGTCCTTGGCGTGGTAGCGGCCGTCCTTGCCCTTGTCGAACATGCCTTCGAAGAACCGGGCGGCGTCGAGGATGTACGGCAAAGCCCGCTCGGCCAGGAAGGTCCGGTCGCCGGTGTACTTGTACTGCCGCCAGAACTCCATGGCGATCTGGGCGACCGGCGTGTGGTTTCGCCACTCGCCGTGCGAGTTGCGGCCGAGGCGGTCGCAGACGTCGGAGACGAACGCCCCGTCGCCGCCGAAGATCTTTCTGGCGTCCTGACGGGCGTAAGGCAGCGAGGCGAAACGGTACTCGAGGTACGAGTCGATCAGGTCGTGGTGGCCGGCGGCGTTCAGCGGCCAGTAGGTCTGCTGCTGGTTCCAGTGGAAATAGAAGTTCCAGTTCTGGACGTCGCGGCTCCAGGCCCACAGGCCGTTGATGAAGCGCCCCGGATACCGGCCCCGCTGCGAGGCGGCGGCGTAGTACATCGTCAGGTGCCACAGCGAATCGAGGTAGTCGTCGCCGAACTCGACCAGCGAGCGCAGCCAGAAATCCTTCCACGCCTTCTTGTGCGGCGCAGCCAGGCGGTTAAGTCCGAGTCTGGCCGACGCGGCGAGGGTCTTCTTGAGCGCCGGCAGCGGATTGCCCCTGGCCGGCGAGGTGATCGCACCGATCAAATCAAAGCCGCCCTTGCGGCCGGCGGGAAAGACCATCTTCGCCACGTGATCGCTCTCGGTGACGCATTTGGGTCCGCGGCCCTTGGCGACCGCGCGGACGCCCAGGCCGAACGCGCCGCTGGTCAGGCGATGCGTGACGTACAAGCCGTCCTTGTCGCACGACGCCTTGGTGCCGGCCAGCCCGATCGACGGGTCGCGCCGCACCAGCGAATACCAGTGCGAAAACGTCCGCGAGCCGAAGCGTTCGAGGACGACCTCGAGCGGCACGTCCTGCTTGAGCGATCTGGCGACGCGGCAGCAGAAGGTCCCGTCCTCGTGGGCGACGAAGGCGTGCACCGTCACCCGGCCGAAGGGACCTTCGGCGCGAAGCTCCAGCGTCGCCTCGGCGAGGTTCAGCCGCGCCTCGAAATCGGACAGGTAGAACACGTCAAAAACCGGGAGCTTGAAATCGACGACGATTCGCCCGCCGTGGCGGAGCGTGGTGCTGAATTCCTCCTCCTCGGACCGCCAGTTGTGAAAGCCCTCGCCCGGCGCATCGTCCCACAGGTCGCTGCGGTTGACCACCGCGATGAACCGGCTGCCTTCGCACCAGCAGAGCGCGCCGACCTCGCCGTTGCCCAGGGCGATCCCGTGCATCGGGTCGTCCGGCGGCGTGTGGTAGACCAAATCGTGCCGGCTGACGCGGCCGGGCCAGCGGATGTTCCATCGGCCGGTTTTGGGGTCGAACGCGGTCTTCATGGGCGAATCCCTCAATTCGAACTGGGGGCGTATTCTACTGCCCGTGCGAGGCCTTGAAAAGGGCCTGCAGATTTTCCAGCGGGACCTCGGGAGTCAGGACATTGGCGGGCGCGACCACGTAGGCGTTGCCGAAGGGCGCGCCGAGGGTGTCGATGGCGCGGCGGACCTCGTCGGCGACCTCCCGCGGCTTGGCCAGGGCGATCCGCTGATCGTCGATGCCGCCGGAAAAGGCGACTTTGCCGCCGAACTCGCGGGCGACCTGGTCGAGGTCCATCGCACCCGGCTGGATCGGGTCAATCACGTCCAAGCCGACGTCGATCAGGTGCGACACGATGCCGGTCACGTTGCCGCAACTGTGGAAAAACACCTCCATGCCGCCGCGATGCGCCTCGGCGATGATCTTGCGGTAGAGGTCCTCGAAGAAATCCCGCCACATGGGCACCGAGATCATCAGCGCGGTCTGGGTGCCCCAGTCGTCGGTCATGAAGATGCCGTCGGCCCCCAGTTCGCCCCACGCGCGGATCAGTTCGAGCAGGTAATCGGTGATCGCCTCGGCGAGCCGGCGGACTTCGTCCGGATGGGTGTAGAAGTCCATGAAGAGGTTTTCCATGCCGCGCAGCGAGTGGAGTCGTTCGAAGAGAGACAGCTGGATGGCCCCCGCGCAGTAGTGCCTGCGGCCGTGCAGGGCCAAGCCCTTTTTGGCTGCGTCGAGCCGTCCGGGCGCGCGGGCGTCGGGCATCTGCGTTTCGAGGTACTGATCGAGCTGCGACCAGTCAGTGATCGGGCAGGCGAGCTGCGTGGCCCCGACGCCGCCGAACGCGTGGCCCCACCGCGTGCCCCACTCGTCGGTCCACTGCCGATCGCCGGTCATCGCGTCGATCACGTTGATCGGGTCGGGCCGGCCGGCCGCCTGATGGCCGACCCACGCCTCGTAGGGCACCATCTGGAGCAGGTCGTCGGGATACTCGCAGAACAGGTCCGCCAGGGCGTCGCCGTAGCGCAGGATCACGTCGAGCGAGAGCCGCTTGTTGCGGACCGGGCAGCGCGGCACGCCGCGGCGGCGGATCGCGTCGCGGACCAGCGCCTTGGACGGCGGAGCGGCGACCAGGGCCTGATTGAGCCGCTCTTCAAAGCGGGCGGCGGCCGCCTCCATCTGCGACAGCGACATGTTGAGGTAGTCGTGAACGGCGGTGGAACTCATGCGATGGCCTCCGTGGATTGGGTGCAAAGGTTGTTCAAATCGGTCAGATACCGACGGGCGGTCATTTCGAGTCTGGCAAAGTCGCCCGCTTCGAACGCGGCCTTGTCGTAGTTCTGGCCGGCGATGGTGACGACGGCGGCCCCAGCCGCGAAGTACCGGCCCGCGACCGGCGGCGTGATTCCGCCCGCGGCGGCCATGAATCGGACCTGGCCGAACGGGGCGACCAGATCGGCGAACCACTCGAAGTTGACGTTGGCGGGAAAGACCTTGATGACGTCCACCCCGTACTTGAGGGCCTCCATGATCTCGGTCGGCGTAGCCGCGCCGGGCACCACCGGCACGCCGTAGCGGTGCGCGACCTCGATCACCTCGGGCGCCAAACCGGGCGAGACGACAAACTGCGCGCCGGCTGAGATCGCCGCCCTGGCGGTCGGCGCGTCGAGCACGGTCCCAGCCCCGAGCACCGCGTGCGGCGGCAGTTCGGCCCGGCCCCGCTCGATAAGCTCCAGCGCTCGCGGCATGGTCATGGTGAACTCGACCATGCTCATGCCGCCCGCGACGAACGCTTGGGCGGCGGGCAACACTTTGTCAGTCCGGTCCGTCCGAAAGACGGGCAGGACCCGCTGATCGTACATCCGCTGAATGATCTGGCTCTTGTTCATCTTCGCGATCCCGCGACGTCAGTGTCCAAAGTACGGTTCGGCGACCACGCCGGTCTCCTTGGCGAGAAGGGCCAGGCTCTCCGCCACGTCGTCAGGCAGGGCGATGCCAAGCCGCTGGGCCTCGTCGAACTTCTCCCATTCCATCTCGCCGGGCAAAAAGATGCGTTGCGAATTCTTGGCCTTCGGCTGGCGGCGGATGTCGCGGATCATGGCGTCCATCCGCTGCTTGAACTGCTCGATCGGCACGATGGCGCCGGGATCGATGGAGATAAACGCGTGGCCGTGGCCGGTGGGCACGGTCTGGTCGCCGAAGATCCAACTGACGACCTCGCCGCGCGACGCCGCTCCGGTCACCAGGGCCGAGAGAATGTCGATGAGCAATGCCAGGCCGTAGCCCTTGTGGCCGGCCATCGGCAGCAGCGAAGCGGCGTGAGGATAGACGCCCCCGTCGGTGGTCGGCACGCCCTCGCCGTCGACAATCCAGGTGTTCGGGATGGGTTTGCCCTGGCTGATCGCCTGATAGATCTTGCTGCCCGCGACCGTGCTCATGGCGATATCGAGCAAAACGGGCTTCTCCTCGCCCGCCGGGACGGCGAACGCCAGCGGGTTGGTGCCCAGGATGTGGCTCCGCGCGCCCGGCGCGGTCATGCTGGGCACGTCGTTGCTCATCGACAATCCAATCGCGTCGCGCCGCGCAGCCATCAAAGCATAGACGCCGGCGGCGCCGAAGTGGCAACTGTTGCGGGCGCCGACGAACGCGACGCCGGTCTTCTTGGCCTTCTCCACCGCCGTCTCCATGGCGAGTTTGCCGGTGAGCATGGCCAGGGCCGAACCGCCGTCGACCAGCGCCCACGACGGCCCTTCCTTGACGACCCGCGGCGCGGCCGATGCATCGAGGCCGCCTTCGCGAAGTCGCCGGACGTAGAGGCGAAGGTTGCGAACGCCGTGGGTGAAAACGCCGAGCTGATCGGTGGTCACGAGGACTTCGACCGCGGCCTGCGCCGCGCCGTGCTCCATGCCGACCTCGACGAGGGCGGCGGTGCAGAAGGCGATCAACTGATCGGTCCGAACGCGATCCGGAAGTGTGCGGGTCATGGTTTCTCCTGTGAACGGTCGCCCAGGGTCCGGTCGAGCATAGCTTTGATCTGCCGCTCGTCGAGGCCCGGCGAACCGGCGAAGGTGTCGTCTGTGATGCTCTCGCCGAACGCGGCGTCCATCCGGCGTTTCCAAAGCTTATCGAGGCCGATCGCCTCAACGAACCGCCGCAACCACGGACCCAACGCCGCGGCTTGCTGTTCAACCGGAGCATCGGACGGCGCAGCGGCGAGCCTGCGGGCCGCAGCGGCGTAGCGATCCGGATGTTTCGCCCACCAGACTTCGATCGCCGCCGGCAACAAGCGCGACAGGGCCAGCGTCTCCGACGGGCCGGCGGGCAAGGCGTCCATCTCAGCGGCGGCAGTGCCCGCGAGCACCGCGGCCATGGACATCTGCGCCCGGGCGTCGCGGTCGTCCGGCTTTTCGAGCACGTGCGGCAGATTCGCAGCCGCCCTGCCGATCGCCTCGAGAGCGAGCGCGTCGGTGACGGGATTGGCATGGTTGGCGCACAGAAACGCCTGCAGGCCGCGGGCCAGAACGTCGAAACCGGCCATCACGGTGGCGCGGCCGGACAGATTGTGGGTCAATTCCGGGTCCACCAGGGCGGTACGAGGAAACAGGTGCGGGCTTCGCAGCACCACGCGCCGCTGCGCGTCGCGGTCGACCAGAATCGCGGTCATGGCGACTTCGGCGCCCGCGCCGGCGACGGTTGGAACAGCCAGAACCGCCAGCGCCGTAGCGCCGATTGGCTTGCCGCCGGCGGCATAGTCACGGATGTCGCCGTCGTGCGTCGCCGCGACGGCTGCGCCCTTGGCCAGGTCGATGACCTCGCCGCCGCCGATCGCGACCAGAAGATCGCAGCCGGCTTTTCGGGCCATCGCCGCGGCTTCGTCGACGGCGTCGATGGTCGCCTCCGATCCGATAAGGTCGAAGCGCTCAACATCGAGGTCGCCTTCTTCGAGAAGATGCGCCGCGCGTTCCGCCAGACCTGAACCGTGAGGAACGATCAGCAGCGCCCGCCGCCCGAGGGCCGCCGCCTCGCGGCCAAGCGTCGCGAAAACGCCGTCGCCGAAGACGAGTTGGCCGGGCCAGCGGATGACAAAGGGCGCCAGCGCCACGTCGCTACCTCTTGACCCCGTTGACCACGTTGGGCAGCGCCTCGCCGCGAACCGCGCACGCCACCCGCTCGGCGGTGCTCTTGCGAAGGTATCGGACCGCGTTGGGCGAGGCGGAGGCGATGTGATTCGTGATGATCACGTTGTCCATCGCCAGCAGCGGGTTGTCCGGGTTGATCGGTTCCGGGTCGGTCACGTCGAGGGCGGCCCCGCTGACCTTGCCGCTGCGCAGGGCGGCGATCAGGTCGTCGGTGTGCACCAGGTCGCCGCGGGAGAGGTTGACGATCAGCACGCCGTCCTTCATCTTCGCCAGCGTTTGGGCGTTGATCATCTGTTTGGTCTGGGCCGTGCTGGGGCAATGCAGCGTCACGAGGTCGCTCTCGGCGTAGATCCGCGCCAGGTCGGCCGGCTCGAAACCCTCGCCTTTGATCTTGCCCGCCTCGACGACGGGATCGAAGACCAGCACCTTGCACTTGAAGGCTTTGAACCGCAGGGCGACTTCGCGGCCGATGCGGCCGAAACCCACCACGCCGACCGTCATGTCCTTGAGGCCGTGCATGCGGTTGATGTCCACCGGAAACTTCCACGTGCCGGTCTTGACCTGCTTGACCAGGTAGAAGAGCTGGCGGGTCAGCGACAGCGACATGGCGAGGGTGTGATCGGCGACCTCGTCGATGCAGTAGTCCGGCACATTGCAGACCGGAATGTCCTTGGCGGCCGCCGCCTGCAGATCGACATTGTCCACCCCGATCCCGTAGCGGACGATGATCCGGCACTTTTCCATCGCGCCGATCACGTTGGCGTTCACGCGGGCGAACTGCGTGATCACGTAGTCCGCGTCATGCGTCAGGTCGATCAGCTCCTGCTCGGTCTTGCACTGCCGGCCGACCAGCTCGCAGCCCAACGGTTTGAGCACCGATTCCTCGACGCCCAGGTTGTCGAACGTGTAGTCCGTTACCGCCACTTTCTTCGCCATCGTCAGTCTCCCTGTCAGGGTTTGGAATTCGTCACCTTGATTCAACCTACGCGTCGCTGCGAACCGGATTCTTGAGCGTGCCGATCCCGCTGATCTCGACCTCGACCGAGTCGCCGGCCTTCAGGTAGACCGGCGGGTTCTGGGCAAATCCGCAGCCGGCGGGCGTGCCCGTCAAAATCACCGTGCCCGGCAGCAGCGTCGTGCAGCGAGAAAGGTACGAGATCAGGTACCGCACCGAGAACACCATCAGCGAGGTGTTGGCCTGCTGCATCGTCTTGCCGTTGAGCCGCAGGCTGACCTCCAGGTTCGTCGGGTCCAGGTCGGTCTCGATCCACGGACCCATCGGGGCGAACGTCTCGAACGACTTGCCGCGGGCCCACTGCACGTCGTTCCGCTGGCAGTCGCGGGCGCTCACGTCGTTGGCGCACGTGTAGCCCAAAACGTAATCGAGGGCCTGGGCCTCGGAGACCTTGCGGGCGGCCTTCTTGATCACCACGGCCAGCTCCGCTTCGTAGTCCACCTCATCGGGGGCCATGACCGGAAGCACGATCGGATCGCCCGGGTTGGTCAAACACGAGGTGGCCTTGATGAACAGCGCCGGGGCCTTCGGCACGTCGTCGCCGCCCTCTTCAGCGTGGGCTTTGTAATTGCGGCCGAGGGCCAGCATGTTCGGCGGCAGGATCGGAGCCAGAAGCTTCACGTCCGCCAGCGCGCAGGTCTGGCCGGTGGGTTTGAGCGAACCGAGGGCGTCGCCCTCGATGACCTTGAGGGTCTGGCCCTCGACCAGGCCGTGCTGAATCTTGCCGTCTTTGGTCTGGAATCTGGCGATACGCATGGTTGCCTCCTTGAAGCGGCGCGGGATTGATCTCTCTAGAAGTCTCTGGAAAAACCGCACGTCCATCCGCCGTCGACGGTCAGGACGTGTCCGGTGATGTACGTGCTGCCGTCGCCGACGAGGAACAGGATGGCCGAGGCCATCTCCTCCGGCTCGCCGGGCCGGCCCATCGGCACGTGCGAGAGCATGCGCTGGGCCTTCTCGCGAAGCTGCGGGTCATCGCCGTAGAAGAGGCTGCGAGTCCCCTCGGTCAGCGTCGAGCCGGGCGCGACGGCGTTGACGGTGATGCCGAACGGAGCCAGTTCGACCGCCATCGCCTCGGTCAGGCGGTGGACGGCCGCCTTGGCCGCCACGTACGCGGTCTGCTGGCGGGCGGGCACGCTGCCCAGGACCGATCCGATGTTGACGATCCGGCCGGACTTCTGCGCGACCATCGCCTTGGCCGCGGCGCGGCTGCAGTAAAAGACGCCGTTGAGGTCCACGTCGAGGATGCTCCGCCAAATGTCGGTCGGCATGCCGTCGATGTTCGCCCGCTTCTCAGCCGGGGCGTTAAAGCCGGCGTTGTTGACCATGATGTCGAGCCGGCCGTGGCGCTCGACCACCGTCTGGATCAACCGGTCGACCTGCTTTTCATCCGTCACGTCGGTCTTGACGAACTGGCACGGGCCGATCCCCCCCAGTTCGGCGGCGGCGGCCGGCCCCTTGGCCGAGACGTCCGCGATGGTTACAGCCGCTCCATTCTCGAGCAGCATTTTGGTGCAGGCTTTGCCGATCCCGTCGGCGCCCCCGGTAACGATGGCAATCTTGCCGGTAAGATCCACTTTCATTGAGCTGACTCCTTGAGTTGGCCGGCGCGGGCGTTGGCCAAAACGTCGGGATTCACCACGGCCAGCGGCCGCCGGCCGGTCAGGACGCGGGCAATCTCCTCCGCCGCCCGCCGGCGGGCGTAGGCCACCGAGTTCTCGGTGTACCATGCGTAGTACGGCGTGACGATGACGTTCTCGAATTGCAGCAGCGGATGCTCAGCCGACCACGGCGGCACGTTCTCGATCA
>JAAYCJ010000300.1 GCA_012729815.1 Phycisphaerae bacterium
CACTGAGGCAGCCACAACTCCACCCAGCCGATGCCGAACCGCTTGGCCCATTCCAGCAGGACCTCAAGACGATCCTCCTCAAACTCCGTCTCCGACAGTGCGATCCGGGTAAAGTCCATCATGACTCGCCTTCCGGGCTGACCGGCCGCACCGATCCGCGCTCGACGATCGTCGTGGGCACGACCATCTTGACCGCTTGGTCGCGATCCTCGATGATCGCCTCGACCAGCGCCCGTGCGGCCAGGTGGCCCATCGCCGTCTTGCTCACACCGGTGGTGGTCAACGCGCAATCGAACCGCCCTTGCGGATCGAAGTCCTGGCCGCCCATCACGCCCACGTCGTCCGGCACGCTCAACCCGGCCTCGCGAAACGCCCGGATAGCGCCCATCGCCAGGAAATCGTTCTCCGCCAGCAGACACGAAAACGGCAATGCACGCCGGTCGTGCCGGCCCAGATACTCACGGATCGCCCGTTCGCCGTTTTCGATATCGCCGCCGTCGGCCTCGATGACGCACGCGGCAACGTCAGCCGGTAGGTTGGCCCGATAGCCTTCCAGCCGGCCCAGGCTGTGCTGCGAACCGTTCTGATCGCAAAGATAGGCGATCCGGCAATGGCCGAGCTGATGCAGATACGCCATCGCCGCGGTGGCCTCCGCCCGGCCGTCGATCAGCACGCTGGTGACTTCGGGCGAATGCTCAAAGTTCACGCACACAAGCCGCACCCCGAAGTCGACCAGCCGACCGACGTAATCGAACGGCAACTCGCCCAGCAGGATTAACCCATCCACCTTCCGCTGCGAAACCACCCGCGGCAGGCTAAGCCGATCCACCAACTCCTCCTGCGGCAGGGAAAACAGCACATGGAAATCGTGGCGGGCCAACTCCTCGACAATCCCACTATAAATGCTGGCGTAGAAGGGGTTATTCAGAAAAAACCGCACCCGCTGGCGAAGCACCAACCCGATGGTCCGGGCGAGCGCTCGTTCCCGCCGCTGGGCCGGCACATACCCAAGCGACCGGCCGACCTCCAGAATCCGCTCCGCGGTGTCCGGCGAAATCCCCCGCGCCTCCGCCTGTCCCGACAGCGCCGCCGACACCGCCGCTGGCGAAACTCCCGCCGCCTCCGCAATTTGTTTCTGCGTTACCTTTACCACATTTCACCCGGACAGTGCAAGCCTGAAGATTAGCTGAAGTTTAGCATGGTCGCCTTGGGCTGTAAAGGGCGATGCGAAAAATGTCTTGCGATTTGGAATGTAATACTGTAATATCATACACTATGACAGGAGTGATGCCGGGCAAAAGAGTTCCGCTGCACCGCCAGGTGGCGTCGAGGCTTGAGCAGCGGATTCGCTGTGGGGTCTATCCGGGCGGCGGGTTGCTGCCGTCGCTTCGGACGCTGGCGGGGGAGTTTGGGGTCAGCCTGAACGTGGTCCAGCGGGCGGTCTATCAGTTGTCGGAGAAGGGGGTGCTGGTTCCGCACCAGGGCAGGGGGTTGGCGGTGGCCGATCCGGAGCGGTGCCGGCGGACGGCGATCACGTTCGGGTTCATTCAGCCGTTTTCGTCCCGTGAGGCCTTCGAACAGCAGGTGTTCCTGTACGCGGAGGAGGCGTTCACCAATCGCGACAACCTGATGATTATCCGCTCGTCGCAGGGCGACCCGGTGCAGGAGCGTCGGATCGCTGAGCACCTGGCCAATAACGGCGTGCAGGGGATCTTGCTGTGGCCGGTGGCTGACAATCCCAACGGCGGTTTTTTTCAGGAGCTTTCGCGGCGTGTTCCGGTGGTGCAGGTGGACCGGCTGCTGGATGGGGCGCAACTGCCGGCGGTGGTGCTGGATTTCTACGAGGCGGGCCGGTCGATCTGCCGGCACCTGTTCGAGGTGTTGGGCCGTCGCAAGGTGCTGGTGGCGATGGACACGCAGAAGATCAGCCCGAACCGAGATCTGGCGTGGGGATTCGCGGAGGAGGCGCGGGAATTGGGCCGGACGGGCGACCTGACCGTGCGGAACTGGCCGATCATTGAGCTGATCCGCCGGCTGAACGCAGCGGACTTTTCCCAGGTCGACGGCCGCCGGCAGGTGGTGCGCGAGCATCTGATCGGCGAAGGGTACGACGCGCTGTTCTGCATGCATGAGGAGTTTCTCGATTACGTGGTGGTCGAGACGGGCCTGTACGATGAGTTCGCCGACCTGCAACTGGCGTCGATGACCGACCCGATCGTCAACACGCGGACGCGTCGCTACAACGAATCGAACGTGGTGCGGTGGGTGATGGATTTTCCGGGGATGATCTCGACCGCCGCCGACCTGCTTCAGGAGTGGGTGCTGAAGCGCTCATGCGAGCGGGGCGTGGTGAGAATTGGGATGAAACGGAGAGAATAGGGGGAACTGTTGATTGCCGATTGCTGATTGTTGATTTGGGAAAGAGCACAGATATGAATCATCGGGTTCGAGTCTTCGACAATTCGACATCGTTTACGCTGATCGAGCTGCTGGTGGTCGTGGCGATCATCGCGGTGCTGGTGTCGATGTTGCTGCCGGCGCTGAACTCGGCGAGGGAGGCGGCCCAGACGCTGACGTGTCAGGGGATCCTCAAGAACTTCGGCGTGGCCAACGAGATGTACGCCGATGAATGCAGCGATTGGTTGGTGCCGGCCAAGTACGCGAACCGCGAGACGGGAGAGATATGGGCGACGTGGCACAAGAACACGCTGTTCCGGCGTCTCCTGGGTATGGCTCCGGGCACGTACAACTTTCCGGGCGGGCTGATCTGCCCGATGGCTACAGAGACTTTGAAGAATCCCGTCGGTCCAAACGAGTACAATACCTGTTGGGGAGCCAACATCTCGGGCTGCCCGGACTGGGACACGTTCTGGAATGCTTCGGCCTATTACACGCTCGCGCATCAACGTTCCCAGGTTGTCAGGCCGGATATGAAGATATTCTTCGGCGATGCGAACGATTGGGTCCTGCATTCCTGGTGGTCGGATGAGGAACTGCCGGTGGGGCCTTCCCCGGCCTATCGACACAGCGGCAACTTCAATGTCTGCTTCTTCGACGGGCACGTCGGATGGCTGGACCGCTATCGGGCGGGGCGTCTTCATAACGGCGCCTACAACATCTACTGGGACCCCTTTGCCGAATAGCCGGCGCGAACGAGTGTTTTCCTGAAGGGAGTGTTGTCGTGATTCAGCGGATGCTCTTTGTCCTGACGTTGTGTTTTCTTGTCGGAAGCCAGGCTCCGGTGTTTGGCCTGGCCGACGTCGGAGTTCGTCCCGGCGACGTGGTCTATCAGGCTGCCTTTGACGGTGAGAAGGTTGCGGCCGGATGGGAAGGGCCGGGCACGCTGGAGGAGACGCAGGAGAGAGGTCCTGCCCTGAGCATCAGCCGACCCGCGGGTCCGGCTGCGGATGCGGTGGTTTCGCAACTGTCGATTCCCTGCGAGAAGTACCGCGGATGCCTGCTGATGATGACCGCGATGGTCAAGGGCGAGAATGTGACGGTCGGGGTACCGACGGTCAAGAACAAGCTGACGAGCGAAACGATCAAAACGAGTTATCACGCGGTCAAGTTCATGGTGACGGTGGGCGGCGAGACTTACCAAGCCGCGGTGGCCGTGGGCGTGGACTCGCCCCGAGACGACCAGGGCTACCAGGACGACCAAGCGGGCAAGACGGGCGGAGCATTCGACTGGAAGCCGGCCGCCGTTCGCGCGTTTGTTCCGTGGGATGCCGAGCGGATGACGATCGCGCTGGGGCTTGAGGCCGGCGTGAGTGGGAAGGTGTGGTTCGACGACGTGGAGATCCGCGTTCGGCAGGTCGATGCGTTCCCGAAGGGAAAAGTGGCGATGGGACCGTGGAAGTTCCCGCAGCTGCGCGGCACGATGATCGATCCGCGAGGATTGAGTGAAGAGGACTACAAGGTGCTGGGCGGGGAGTGGAAAGCGAACCTGGTGCGGTGGTGTTTCCACGGCGGGCCCGGCTATGCCTCGTCGGCGGATGACGCGGCCTACGACCAGTGGCTCGACGGCGAGATCGCGCGGTTGGACGGCATGCTGCCGGTTCTGCGGAAGTACGGGATCCATGCGGCGATCGCCATGTTCGGCGCGCCCGGCAACGGCGCGGGCTGGTCGGGCAGTCCGCTTTACACCAATCCCGCGTGCCAGCAGAAGCTCATCGAGGTGTGGCGGAAGCTCGCGAAGCACTACAAGGGGGTCGAGGGCATCTATGGATACGACCCGGTCAACGAGCCGTGCGACATTCTGGGGATCGACAACGTCGGATACGACACGGTTCCAGCGGACGTGTACAACTGGTGGGAACTGGCGGATCGGATCGCGCGAGCCATCCGGGGGATCGACTCGGAGCGATTGATTTTGATCGAACCGTCGCCGTGCACGCCTTACGGGTTCCATCGGTACATTCCCCTGAACGTTCCGAACGTCGTGTACAGCCCGCACATGTACATGCCGTACCAATACACCCATCAGCACATTTTCCCGTTCTTTGCCGATACGCTTGGTTATCCCGGATTCGAGTGGGGCGGCCTGATCTGGGACCGGAAGCGCATCCGGGCCGAGCTTGGGCACGTGATCGATTTCCAGCGGAAATGGGGCGCGCGAATCTACGTGGGCGAGTTCAGCGCCGTCCGCTGGGCGCCGGGCGCCTTTGAGTATATCCGGGACGTGATCGACGTGTGTGAGGAGAACGGCTGGGACTGGACGTACCACGCGTTCCGCGAGGCGCAATACTGGGATCCGGAACTCAACGAGGACAAGGACAATCCGGCGAAGGCGTTGACCGAGCGGCAGAAACTGCTGCGGGAGTGGTTCGGAAAGAATGGCGCGGATGAATGATAGCGAGAAGCCAGAATAGAGGCAACGGACCTCACACGACGCCGGGAATGCCGTGGTCGTTGCGGACGGCGATCTGGAAGGGGTGGCAGGTGAGCTTCCTGAGACCGGGATCGGACTGCGGGCCGCAGCCGCAGACGTAGTTGGTGGCGGTGCAGCCGAGTTGATCCTTCATGGCTGACCACATCTTGAAGTTCTCGGTCGAGAGTGAGACGGGCACGTCGCGGTCGTGCTTGCGGATTTCGGCCAGGTGATGCTCGTAGATCCGCTGGCGGGCCTGTTGCGGGAACGGCTTGGTCATGGTGTCTTCGGTTTCCGACTGGCCGGCGCGGGCGGCGTCGAGGAATTCGGGATCGATCAGGTCGGCGGGTACGCTGCGGACCATCGCGTCGTAGGTGTGCCACATGAACACGCATAGGCTGATCACATCCGGGCGGGTGTGTTTGAAGATCAGTTCGGCGGTATAGGCGGCATCGTCGCGCCAGCCGCGGAAGGGGATGATCGGCTTGAACTTGTAGCGGACCGGGTATCCGGCTTCCTGGGCGATGCGGGCGGCTTCGATGCGCTGTTCGGTGGTGCCGGTGTCCGGTTCGATCAGGCGGCTTTGGGTGGGGCCGGAGATGCTCCAGACGATGATGGTCTTGCCGTTATGCTTGAGGCTGCGCATCCAGCGGGTGTTCCAGGTTTTGGTGTGGATGATGAGGTAGCGGTCTTCGAGGGTGCCGAAGAATTCGATCAGTTCGCCGAGGACGCCGAGTTCGGGCTCCAGGCCGGGCGGGTCGGCGTCGTCGTCGAGCAGGTAGGTGGTCTGCCACGGGTGGCGGCGGATCAGTTCGGCCAGGTGGCGGCAGTAGTCCTCGACGTTGACCATGGCCACGAGCAGGCCGCCGAGGCCGCAGTATTGGCACTTGTGAAGGCAGCCTTCCTGCAGGTGAATGCGCCAGCAGGGGCGGCAGACCTTGTCGTGGCGGTGGGCGTCGGTCGCCAGGTTGGCGTCGAACCAGACGAACGCGGCGTCGCCGAGCAAGGCGTCGGTGGGTTTATCCCAGCCGGCCTTGATGAGCTGCTTGCGGCGCGCATCGACGCTTTCGCGGCTGTCGAATCGAAAGGTGTTGAAGAGCAGGATGGGGTCGCGGACGTCCTGGAGAGTACCCATCGGTCTTCGGCCGGCGAAGAGGTTCCGATTCCGGACCATATCGGGCAGGTCGCGGTCGGTGTAGGTGACGATCGGCTGCGGTTCGCGGAGGGCGGCAACGACGCGTTCGACGCGGGCGCGGTAAGTCGGAGTCGACATGACGGATTCGTGGGCATAGACGGCTGGAGGAGCGATGTCATACATGGGAATGGTCCTGTATTTGGGCTTACAGACGAGCCTATCGGCAGGCGGCGGCGGAGTCAAGGTGACAGAGACGACGGCCGCTACTGAGGCGGCTGGGGTGTGAGTTGGATTTCGTTGGGGTCGAAGCCTCGGGCCGCCAGGTCGTCGATGAGGGCTTGGAGGAACTGGTCATCGACCGTGGGCGTGCGGGAGAGGATAAAGAGGGTCGAGCGTCGTGGATCGGAGACGACCGCGTACTGATAGTTCTCCTGATCGAGTTCGATAATCCAGTAGTGGGCCTCGAAGAGGCAGACCGGGAACTGGTTGAACCGGACGGCGAGTCGGGAGTTGGAATTGGGGTCGGTGGTTCGGGCGACGCCGGCGATGGTGGTTTCAGGCCCGTCGAAGTCGCCGACGCGGGCCCGGTTGATCAGGTCCACCCGGCCGTCCTCGCGCAGCGTGTACTGGGCGGTGGTGGCCACCAGGTCCTGATTGAAGAAGGTCGGGTAGCTGGCGATCTCGTACCAGAGCCCTTCGTAGCGCTCCAGATCGACGAAATCGACCGTCTCGGGCGGTGTGACGCAGCCCGAAAGGCCGATCACGAAGACCAGCGAAACCACGACCAGAGACCGCGAAAGCTTGGGCCGACAAAGCGACATGACGCATCCCCCTACACAATGACCTTCGGCCGTCGGTGATCCGTAACGGCTGACATCATATTAGCATCAGGGCACTACCTCGTCCAGCGGGTTGCGAGTTTACCAGTTCATCGGCGGCATCGGCGGGCACTCGGGCGTCCAGGTGCCCAGGCCCTCGCCGCGGAGGTCGGCCATGGCGGCTGTGGGTTCGGCCTCGTAGAGTTTCCAGATCACGCGCAGGCCCTCGATGCTGCTGATCGGGTCGGTGAACGGCTGAGTGTCGTTCTCGATGCAGTCGAGGAAGTGGTTCATCTGTCGCGACATGGGTTTGCCGGGCGGAGTTTCGAACAGGACGGTCTGCTCGCCGCGGACGTGGGCGATGAGCTTGCCGGTGATGATGTCGGCTTCGAGCATGCCCTCGGTGCAGTGGGCATGGAAGGAATAGACGAGGCGGCTGCCGCGTGCGCCCCACGTGCCGAAGTGGTAGCCCATGATCCCGTTTTCGAATTCGATCACGGCGTTGCTGGTGCCTTCCTTTTCCATCCAAGGGGTGCCGCGGTTGGTGCCGAGATGGACGCCGCGGACCGGCCGGCCGAGATACCACAGGAGGATGTCGATGTAGTGGCAGCCGTGGCTGAAGAACTGGCCGCCGCCGAGACGTTTGGCTTCGAGCGCCCAGTGGGGCGCTTTGGATTCGGTGTGCTGTTCGGTCCAGATCGAGACCTGGAAGACCTCGCCGTATTCGCGGTTGTCGATGGCCTCCTTCATCCGGCGGACGAGCGGATGGTAGCGCATGCAATAGGCCACCATGAGCTTTCGGTCGGCAGCCGCGGCGGCGTCGATCATCTGCCGGCACTCGTCCTCGGAGTTGGCCATCGGTTTTTCGACCAGCACGTGCTTGCCCGCGCTCAGGAAGTGCAGCGTGGCCTCGGCGTGCAGGTCGTGAGGCAGCGAGATCAGCACGGCGTCGACCTGGTCGTCGACGCGGCGGTAGTCGGTCTCGACGCAAGCGCCCGGCACCATGGCCGCGACGGCTTCGGCACGATCGGGGAGGATATCGACCACGCAGGTCACCTCCATCCGGTCGGCCAGGTCGAGAATGTTCTCGGCGTGGACCTTGGCGATCCCGCCGCAGCCGATCCATCCCATCCGAATCCTGCCCATGGTCCGTCCTTTCGTGAATAATGGACAAAACAGGCGTCATCCGCCGTGTTCAATTGTGTCATTCTACCCGAAATGGTACGAACAAGGGGCGAAAACGCCAATGGACGCAAAAGGCAAAAAGATGGATAAAGGCTGCGCCTGTTCGCGACGGGACCTCAGCGGGTTGCCGCTCGGACGTCATTGCCGAGGTATTCGAACAGCGTGATCGTTCCCCACCGCCGGACCGGGCGGTAGGCCTCCATACTGGCGCCCAGAAACGTCGGCGGCAGCGAACTGTCTCCCGCCAGGACATAGCGAACGGCGCCGTCGGCGACCATCTCGCGGAATTGCGCATAGTCCACCACCCCTCGTTCGTAGACGATCGTGCACAGGTCGAGCTGCGGCGCGACGCAGACGTCCGGGAGCAGCACCAAGCCGCCGACGTCCAAACAGAGCACCCGCCACTCCGGATGGCCGGCCAGGCGTTGACGGATCCACTCGACGGCTGGAAGTCGCGCTTCGTAGCGCAACGGCGCGGCGACGGTCAGGGAACCGGGCGCCGTGACGGCGATGACCCGTCGGCCGCCCAGCAGCATGGCCGAGGCCGGCAATGACAGGAGCAGGTACAACGGCACGATGTTGGTCGCCATCAACCAGGCGCGGTTGCGTCGGCCGGCTCGTCTCGCGGCGTTCCACCAGAGGCCGACGACGAAAGCCCCGACGATCAGAAACAGGTTGTAGTAGTTTTCCGCCGAACCGAGCTTTAGCGCGGTAAGGGACGCAAACGCCAGCAGTACGACCAGGCTGACGGCCAGCACGGCGTCGTCTCGACGGCGTCTCGGTTTGAGCCACACCAGGGCCGACCAGAGGATCAGGGCGATGGGGAACGCGTGGGCAGAAAGCACCGGCCCGTAGCAGTGCTTGATCGCCTTGGCGAGGTCGACACCGTTGTCCAGACCGTCGATCGCGTTGGCTTTCACCTCGCCACCGAGGAATGTTGTGGTCAGGTGCCACGCGATGCCGGCGATGATGAGCGTGGTTATGACCGCGGTGGCAAGCAACCGCCACCGCCGAAGCCAGAGGATGGACGCGAAGAGGATCATCGTGGCCTGCACCCCGTTCTGCTTGGCGGCGAGGGCCAAGACGGCTGCCACCGCCGCCGCCACCGCCCATGCGTGGGCGGTCCGGTCGCCAGCGGTGGCCATAGCGAGTGTCGCCCCGATGGACGCGAGGATGAGCAGATCGGTCAAGGCGTCGGGCCGGGCCAGGAAGTACCACGGGGCGGAGACGACCACGGCGAACGCGCAGACAGCCAGGGCGGGCCCTGCAGGCATGCGCAGCCGCATCATCGTCCACAGAAGGGCGACAAGGGCCAAGCCACAGATCAGGGACACGCATCGTGCAACCGCGGCGACCGTCGAACCATCCAGTGGCGAGACGTCCAGTATCCGCAGGACTCCGGCGGTCAGGACGTAATAGAGCGGTGAGTATTGCGTCATGTCGAAGGGCGGCGCGTCCGGTGGCGTGTAGATCGGCTGGCCCATCGACAGCGTCTGGACGGTGTGGATCACGTTGTGTTCGACGCCCTGGATGTAAATCAGACCGCTAAAGGCCAGATAGACTCCGATGGCCAGAACGGCCGCCGCGGCGGTCAGCGCCGCGGCGAGTCCGAGGGTCGGTATGGACTTCGGCCACTGGAGGGACAGCGGGAGGCTGGAACATTGATCGGCAAACGTCCGCAACGGTCACACCCCTGGCTCATCCGGTTGCTGCTTCGGCTGCGGCTGCGGCGTGGACCGTGCAGAGTGATCCCGGTTCAACCGCATAATCCTTTCCCATACCAGGACCATCGGCTCCAGTTTTCCACCGGCTCTCCAAGCCCTCCATGGCGAAGACCCGCAGCGGTTGGGTGAACAGGTGGAAATCCCGCGCGGGCAGAAAGCCCATACGGTTCTGATTGTGCAGCATCAGAAATACCGCCGCTCCGGCCATGCCCAGCGTCTGGAACAGCAGCACCGCGGTCAGCCCGAACGCGGCGGTTGCCCAACCGGCGATGGCCAGGTCGGTAAAGAGGCGAATGCCGACGACCGCGCACGCCGCGACGACCATCAACGCCGCTGCCGCTCCGCAGGCGACGAGCAGGCGAACACCCACGATGGGCGCGTAGACCGACATCGCGCTCATCCCGTGGATCAGCAGCGAGACGAAGTTCATCTTCGACCGCCCCGAGAGCCGGTTGCCGCGGCGGGTGGGAATGGTGTCATAGGGGAGTCTCGCCATCACCACGCCGGCGGCGAAGTGGTTCCATATCTCGGAGACGACGACCACCCGGTCCAGCAGCGGCGAGGGAATGACGCTGAAGTTGCCGAAGTCCTGCCAGCAGCCGGTCAGCAGGCGATGGCTCCACTTGTAGCACCAGTAGCAGAAGCGAAAGAACGGACCCTCGGATCGCCGCACGCGCTGGGCGAAGACGATCTGGCGTCGGTTGCGGCGATGAAGCGCCTCGATCAGTCGCGGCACGTCGGTCGGCTGGTCTTCGCCGTCGGCGTCCATGACCAGCACGTCGCGGTTCGGGAAGTTCTTCTGGACGTAGGCCAATCCAATCGCGATGGCCCGCTGGTGGCCGAGGTTGCGCCGCAGCGGCAGGATCATGATCCGCCGCAGCGCCTTGAGTTGGATCGGAGGAAAACCGAGCGGCGCCGGTTGGCACGACGCGTCATCCACGACCAGCACGTCCGCTTCGATGCCGGGTTCGGCCAGCGCCTCGTCCAACTGGACGATAAGGCGGCCTGCCGCCTGCCAGTCGTTGAACACCGGCATGAGGATCACCAGCCGGCTGTCGGTGGGAACATCCCAATCCGCGTGTTCCAGGGCTTTGGAAATCATGGCGTGATTCCTCTATCCGGCTTTGACCGCCGCATCCGGGCGATGCAGCGTGTTGGCGATCAGCGTCTTCGCTCCGCTGGCCATGGTCATCAGATCTTCCAGGCCGCGGACCGACATGATCCGTCGAAGCAGCGTTTTCGGCCGGAAGTAGTATTGCTGATAGGCGCTGCGGTGGAGGGCCAGAAGCTCGCTCTCGGTCATACCGTCCGGCACGTAGATCGGACGATCCAGGAAGTTGAATTCCGGAAGGACCTGGCGCTTCCAGTAGTCGGGATCGAATTGCCCGCTCTGTTGGGCGCGGCGGTAGTCGAGCGAACCCGGCAGGGGGACGAACAGCGTGAACGACGCCAGTTCGACGTCGAGCTTCTTGGCGAAGGCGATCGTCCTGCGGACGTGGTCGGCGGTTTCGCCCGGCAGGCCCAGCATGAAGTACCCGCGGATTCGGATGCCCGCCTCTTTGGTCATGCGCACCACGTCGACCATCTGTTCGATCGTGGTATGCTTGCGAACCCGGTCGAGGATCTCCTGTGAGCCGCTCTCGAAGCCGTACGCGATGTACGTGCAGCCGGCGTCGCGCAGCGCCTGCAGGACCTCGCGCGTGATGCAGTCGACGCGGGCTTCGACCGACCAGGAGTGATCGAACCCTCGGGATCGAAGACGGTCGCACGTCTCGATGGCCACCTCCGGATCGGCTGGGAAGTTGTCATCCCAGACGGCTACGTCACGCGCCCCGTAGCGGTCGCGGAGTTCGAAGAATTCATCGACGATCCGCCCGGGCCCAAAGTAGCGGACGCGGGTGCCGAAGGTCACGCGCGAGCAGAAGGTGCACAGGCCCGGGCAACCGCGGCTGGCGAGCATGGAGTGCGACGGCTGATGGCTCGAGCGCGCGATGCTGGTGTGATACCGGTCCATGGGCAGCAGGTCTCGGGCCGGCAAATCGAGTTGGTCCAGCGGGTGGATAAGCTCACGGCGGCCGGTGGCGACCGTCCGGTCGCCCGACCGATACGCGATGCCCTTGACTCCGGGCAGGTTCGGCCGGCCGGTCGCCAGCTCCTCGACGAGCTGGCACATCGTCAGTTCACCCTCGCCCACCACGGCGACGTCGGCCCCGCAGGCCAGCAGCGAGTCCGGCAAAGCCGTCACGTGAGGGCCGCCGACCACGATCGGGGCGGAGCACCCGCTCGCTTTGATCGCCCCGATCAGCTCGATGGCGCGGATGGCGTAGGCGCTGACCACGGACATGCCGATCACGTCGAAGCGTTTGGCCTCCTCGCACAGCGTCTCGACGGGCTGAGGGTCGGCAATCCCGTCGATGATCCGGCACCGGTGGCCGGCCCGTCGCAGATGGGCGGCGATGTAGGCCAGCCCGAGGGGGGGAATCAGGCTGGCGGAACTGCCCGATCCGCGGACGAATAGTTCTTTCGGCGTCAGTGGCGGGACCATCAGCAGTACGTTAGCCATTGACGCCTCCGCATTCTGTAGTTATCGGACGTAATAGTCATGTGAACATTCCCATTATCGTCAGACTCGGGAGGCACGCTTGAGACTTTGCTGCCCTCCCTCCGGTCGGCTGGAGGTTCGAAGTCCGCCGCCGTCGTGGAGGTTCGGGCGAATACTGGACGAAACCGGTCTATGGCCGGAAACATCCGATTGTGACAATCCAGCGTATACGGTAGCATACAGATGTTGTGGATTGCATGCGTGGAGTCAGATGGAGATGGATAAAGACTGCGCTGCTGTGGAAAACGTCATTGCCCTGGCGGAACGGTCCGCGGCGCTGCCGCTGGTGTATGTGGGAACCGGCAGCGGCTGGGCGACCGCCCCGGCGCCGTACCTGGAACTCGTCTACATGTTCGAGGGCGAGTGTTCGGCGCTGCGGATGGGGCCGGAAGTCTTCGCGTTTCCGAATGGGCATGTGGGGCTGCTGAGCGTGCATCACGGCAACTACGCGGTCGGCCCGCAGCGGTTTCGCGGATGGTGCGTGTTTCTGGACGTCGCGGAATCGCCGGAGTTCGCGGGCTGCCGGGAGACGCCGCTATTTGGCACCTGGCCGGTCGAGCATCCGCAGCGGATGGTGGCGGCGTTCGAGCACCTGGCGACGGAGTGCGGGCGCAGCGGGCGGGTCTCGCCGGGCTATCCGCCGCGGGCGGAGTTCGCCGGCGGGCGAGGTCGGAACGCGGACCGGCCGGCGGAAGTGTTTATGAAGGCAGCGTTCCTGCACCTAACCGCGTGCGTGCTCGAGGAGGCCGGCGGACCTTCGTCGCACGCCCCGTTGCCGGAGGCGGTGCGCGAGGCGATGCGGTTCGTCGAGCTCAACTATCGCAGGCCGGACGTGGACCTGGCCCGGATCGCCCGGGCGGTGCATCTGAGCCCGGACCATCTTGGACGGCTCTACCGGAAAGCGACGGGCCGGTCGCCCGTGCGCTATCTGCGGCAGGTGCGGATAGACCGGAGCTGCTTCCTGCTGCGGCAGACCACAACGCGGATCGAGGCGATCGCGCGGGAGGTTGGCTTCGAGGACCCGTATCATTTCTCGCGGGTCTTTCGGGCCGAACGGGGAATTTGCCCGCGCGAGTACCGCCGGCGCGAGAGCGGCCGCGAATAGTCGGCGGATCGGCTACCGCGATTCGGCGAATTCGCGCAGGGCCTTCTCGACCGGCTCCATCTCCAAGCGGCACGTGCCGTCCGGCTGATAGCGCAGGTACGTACAGGTCTCATAGAACACGAACGCGCAGAACCGTTCGTCGTCGCGGACGCGGCGAAGCTCGCCGGCCAGATCGTTCCAGTGGACGTAGCGGTTGACCGTCAGCGGAATATTGCGGCTGCGGCAGCGGTCGATGATTTCTCTGGTGACGTCATCGTTGTAGAGGCACTCGAAGGGGCAGGAGAAGAAGCGTGGAATGGCCTCATCCAGCAGGCCTTCGTCGATCCATCGCCGCCACTGGAAGTCAAGGTTGAACGGGTAGGCCAGCCATCGTCCGGCGGGCGGGTTCGGCCGGAGAAAATCGACCTGGAAGTTGATCCGCATCCGCTTGCCCGCAGCGGCGAGTTTGGCCTTGGCCTTTCGGTAGAATTCGGTCCACGCATCGCCGCGGACGGCCGCGACGGCGGCCGGTGAGATCCCGCCGCGACGCCGGCATTCGGCCAGAACCACGTCATTGTAGCCGTAGTCGTGCGGGAAGTCGGTGTGGGTGCTGTGGTTCTCATCCCGAAAATCGACGCCGTCAACCCCGGCGGCGATGATCTCGTCGAGGCATCGGAGCCAGAACTCCTGAACGGCGGGCTCGGTCTCGCACAGGGCGCCGGGCAGGTAGTCGTTGCGCCCGCGGGCGAAGGCGATCAGGCCCGTCTTGCCCGAGGCGTTCGAGACATCGAGGGTGATGGTTCTCCGGCCGTAGCCATGGTCGAATCCCAAACCCCAGTTGCGGAAATCGGATTCCTCCGAGAAGTAGATGGCGTGGCCGGGGGCGAAGACGCAGGGGATCTCGCCGCCGTCGGCGTCCAGCGGCCGGAGGATGTCGTCGCCGCTGTTGGTGAAATCGCCCGTCTCGTCCTCGAAGTCCGTGGTGACCAGGATGTACTTGTCGGTCAGCGAGAAACCCGAAAGCGTCAGCACGCGGACCGGATCGCCCTTCCGCGTGAGGACATTATTCTGGATGTCCACCACCTCGTGCGACGACGGTTCGACGCTCTCCTGGAGGTCGAATTTGACGCGGAGCGGCTTGTACCGGTAGTTGTCCGGGCTGGTCCAGATCTGCAGATGCTCAGCGGTGATGCGGGTTGGAGTGTCGTCCTTCTTGATCAGTCGGATGGCGCAGACCGGTCGGGTCGCCACGTTGGCGGGCAGATCGTCGGTGCGGCGTTTGATCCGCAGGTGGGGATTCTGCACGACGAAGGGATCGAACCAGCAGAGTCGGCCGCCGATCTGGTCGACCAGGCCGAATTCCGCCGCCTCGGGCGAACCTTCGGGCAGGGCTGCGGCTGGGCCGGTCTCGTAGGGCTTGTAGTAGGCGTAGATCTCCAAGCCGTGGCGATGGGCGGCTTCGGCGGCGACCTTCAGCGGATTGCCCAATCCCTGATAGGTCCGAGTGATGTTGTGCCAGTCCGCAAAGGGTCCCCCCGTCTTGCCGGGTCCGCGATAGCCCCCGCGTGCGTCGGCATAGTAGCCCCAACTGACCCGCCGGATGCCACGCGCCTTGAGCAAAGCCATCATCGAGTCGAGATGAGCGGCGGTGAGGGGAAACGGTGTGACGATCGCGTCGTCCAGGAAATCCACCAACGCTTCCAGTCGAAAATCGCGGGACATGATCGCGGTCCTTTCATTCGGCGGGCATCATCGCCGCAGCCGGCGCGGAATGATTATGATTGAGCAATCTGCCGTTGGCAACCGTCTTTCCCGCGGAATTCACTCTTTCTAAGTCTTTGTTTACTAACGCATTAAGGCAATTACCGGCTGGGACTTGCATTTTTGGGGGCTGACTGTCACAATAAATACAATTCTGATACAGGAGCGATGCGGGATGCTGACGACATCCGGAGATCGAACGGCGGCGCTGCGGCGGTATGTCCAGCGGCGTCTGGTGGGGCTGCGGGAGGGTGAGGCGCTGCCCTCGGTGCGGTCGATCATGCGAGTGTGCGGGGCCAGCCAGGCCAAGGTGGACCAGATACTCGGGGAATTCAGCGCCGCCGGCTTGATCGAGCGGGTGCCGCGGCGCGGGCTCTTCAAGAGCGGCAAGGCCGGGACGACGTTGCCCTCGCCGGTGATCGACCTGATCTACTGCGGTGTGCCGGAGGGCCGGGCGCTGCGCGAGGTCAGCTTCCATTCGGAACTCGTGGACCGGCTGGCCCGTCGGGCGACCCAGCGGGGCCAGGCCATCCGCGTGCATGAATTTCACATCGGCAGTTCCTACGAGGGTCTCGGCGAGTTGTCTGGCCGGCCGGAGATGATGTGCTGCATCATCGTGGGCGAAAATCATCCGGAGATCGTCCGGGCGGCTGAGACGCACCACGTGGCGTGGGTGAGCCTGTTTCCCGAGCGGAGCCTGACCGGCCGCCAGACGATCCTGATCGACGCCGAAGCCGTGGTGCGGCTGCAGTTGGAGCACCTCTGGTCGTTGGGCCACGAGCGGATCGCGTATTTGCACGTGGTGGACGAGCGGGTGATGCACCGGGACCACGTGCTGCGGCGTGAGGCGTTCTACAAGTTGATGGCCGAGCGGGGACTGACGGTGCGCGACGGCTGGGTGGCCTACGGCGACTACTTCGAGACGCCGTTCAAGCGGGCTTTCGCGGCGGTGCTGGACGGCGAGGACCAGCCGACCGCGGCAATCGTTTCCGACCCGCATCTGCCGTGGGCCTACGCGGTGCTCCGCGAGCGTGGCCTGGCGGCCGGTCGGGATTTCTCACTGGTGGGCACCGACGATCTGGCGTTGGCCGGCCATATCGATCCGCCCGCGACCACCGTGCGGGTCTGCCGCACCAAAGCCGTCGAGATGGCGATGGAAATGCTCGACGAGGTGGCCGCCGGAACGGCGATCGATGAGCCGCGCTACCTGCCGGTGGAACTGGTGATCAGAGGATCGACGGGGGAGTTGTTGATTGCCGATTGCTGATTGCTGATTTGGGAAAACGGACATGAGCCGCCGAACTGCCTCTTCCGCAAATCCGAAATTCGAAATCCGAAATCCGAAATCGTTTACGTTGATCGAGCTGTTGGTGGTGGTGGCGATCATCGCCGTGCTGGTCTCGATCCTGCTGCCGGCCCTCGCGGCGGCGCGGGAGCAGTCGCGGGCGGTGGCGTGCATGAGCAATCTGCGGCAGGTGGGCGTGGCCACGCAGAGCTATCTGTACGAGAATTCCGACTGGTTCCCAGCGGGCGGAATGACGGGAAACGCCAATCTCTGGAAGGTGCTGCTCTCGAAGTACCTGGCGGCGACGGCCAAGAAGCTCAACAGCCCGTGGATGGGCGATAACTGGACGCCGGTGTACGCGTGCCCGTCGGTGCCGGGTCCGACTGGGAGCTATGGGTATCATCAGAACGACTACAAGATCGCCTATCACGGCAGTCAAGGTTCGAACTACGGCATCGCGGGCTATTCGGGCGCGATGCCGGTGTCCGAACGGCTGGCGTCGATCCAGCGTCCGCTGGGTCTGGTGGCGTGGGTGGCCGACGGCGAACCGACCTCATCGGACTCGTTTATTTACATCCAGTGGCTGCCGGAGTACCCGGTGTTCTACCGGCACATTTCGACGCGGCATCGCGGCGAAACGAACATACTGTGGGTCGATTGGCACGTGGCGCCGGTGTATCCGACGCCGCGAGATTTCTTCATCTGGTAGATACGGAATCGGAGTCGTATTCGATGCGGCGGAGAATAGTGATTGCGGCGATTGGCGCCCTGTTGGTTCTGTGCGGCCGCGCGACGGCGGGGCAATTCCGATTCTGGATCGCAGCCCAGCGGGATTGGGCGAAGAATACGGGATTCTGCCTGGCCTTCGAGGACGCCTCCGCGGAAGGGCCCTGCCGGCTTGACGACGGCATGCGGTTCGTGCTGGCGGTCGCGGACGGCGGGCGGTGGAACTACGCGTTTTACGACGGCCGGCTCGAAGCCGATCACACCTACCAGGTGAAAGCGACGATCGGGCCGAAGAGCTTCGGATTCTGGATCGACAGCCAGTGCGCCAAGGAGATCGAGGCGGGGTTCGCTCCGACGAACGACTCATTGCTGATCAACCACCGCCCGCAGGGCTACACGGACGAGGCCGACTACATTTTCGTGCCGATCGCGATGACGGTCACGCACAACGAAACGGTCTTCAGAGATATAGAGTTCCCTTCAGCCGAGCGCACGGTTCCGGAGTTTCTGGTGGCCGACTACCTGCCCTCGGAGAGCCTGAGCCTTCCGCTGGAACTCGCGGCGGACGACACGCTGGTGATCGAGTCTCGCATCAAGATCATCCGCCGCCCGTCGCTCGCCGACCATGCCCCTTACGTCGACGCCTACGGCCAGTGGCGGCACGATGACTGGCCGGGCAAGGTCCGATCGGACGAGGACCTGCGAAACCGGATCGCTGAGGAGGAGAAGGTTCTGGCCGACTGGCCCGCGCCGAGCGGCTACGACAAATACGGCGGCTGCGTCGAGGCCGGATGGAAGCAGGAGGCTACGGGCTTCTTCCGTGTCGTTCGGCGAGACGGGTTCTATTGGCTGATCTCGCCGGAGGGCCATCCGTGCTTTTACGTCGGTCTCTGCGGCGTGGGCTTGGATGCGGACACACGCTGGCCGCCGACGTCGGTGACCGGACGGGAATCGTTCTTCGAATGGCTGCCGCCGCGGGAGGGGCCGTTCGCCGAAGCGTGGATGCCGAACGCCTGGGGACACGAAGGGGTGGATTTCTTCCTGCCGATTACCGCCAATCTGATCCGCAAGTACGGTGAGCCGTGGCGGACGAGGAAAAACGAGATTACGTTCCGTCGGATGAAGGCGTGGGGTTTCAGCGGCGGCGGCAAATGGGCGCGGCAGAACCCGGACCCGATCGCGTTCTCGTGGATGGTGGTGCTGAACCGGGCAGGCATTCCGGTGCTGGTGCGCCACCCGGACGTCTTCGATCCGAATGTGTGCGAGGTCTTCGAAAAGCATTTGGCCCAGCAGTGCGAGCAGTATCGCGAGAATCCGTGGATCATCGGCCTGTCGCTGGGCAACGAGGATGAGGAACTGATCCATAAGGGCGACGTCGAGAAGATCCTGGCCATGGCGGCGGATGTGCCGGCCAAGCGCGCCTTGGTGGACCACGCCCTGACAACGTTGTACGGAAGCGACATGAGCAAGCTGGCTGAGGCGTGGAAGGTTCAAAACGCTGCGAGCATCGAGACGCTCTACGCCGCTGAACCGTCGGTCTCGCCCGGCGACGCCGAAACCTTGCGCCAGTTCTACGCCGACCGCTACTACGCGTTCGTCTACCAGACGATCAAGAAGCACGATCCGAACCACCTGTACTGCGGATTCTGGATTCCCGGATGGCGGGCGATCTGGGGATACTCAGCCGACTGGAAGATCATCTCGCGGCATTGCGACTTGATCGGCTACGACCACTACGCCCACGACTTCGCCCACGAGACGCTGGTGAAGATGATGGCCGAGACGGACAAGCCTGTGCTGTGCGGCGAATTCGGCTACGCGCCATCCTACGACGCCCGCCGCGGTTTCGCCGTGCGGACGAACTGGGGCGAGGTCCGGACCGACGAACAGGCGGGCCGCGAGTATCAGCGGTGGATGGCGCTGGCGGCTGAAAACCCGCACTGCGTCGGCGCATTTCTGTTCTGTCATCACGACCAGTCATGCCTCGGCCGCTCACACGGAAAGGAGCTCGCCCTGCAGTACGGCGAAGCCTACGCGTGGGGTCTGGTCGACGTGACCGACACGCCCAAATGGGACTACGTCCGGCGCGTCCGCGAGGCGAACCTGACGGCGACCGCCCAGCGTTTGGCCGCGACGAAGGCGGCTGCGGGAAACAAGTAGCGAAGAGGCAAACGCCGCGGCGGCCCGGTGCGTCTCACACCTCATCCGGCGACGTGGGTCCAGGCGGGGAAGACCTCGGAGAGCCCCTCGGTAATCAACTGGGCGGCGACCGCGGCCAGGATCAGGCCGTAGACCCGGGTGAGCACCCGTGGAATCGTCTCGCCGAGCATCTGATAGATCGGATGGGCGAACAGCAGGGTCAGGAGCGTTATGAACATGACGACGCCGAGACCGACGACGAGCATCGCCTGGTCGAGCCACGTCTGGGCGTTGGAACCGTAGATGATGACGGTGGAAATCGAACCGGGCCCGGCGATCATGGGAATCGACAGCGGAACCACCACCTCGCGGAAACGGACCTTGGCCTGCTGGTAGGCGGAGCCCTCCTTGTCCTGCGTCTCGGGATCGATGAAGATGAGCCGGCCGTAGAGCATATTGATCCCGACGATCAGGATGACGATGCCGCCGCCGATGCGAAAACTGGGCAGGTCGATGCCGAACGCGTCCAACATCGGCTGACCGCCCAGAAGAAAGATCAGCAGAATGGCGGTTCCGGTCGCGATGATCAGCAGGGCAAGCGTCCAGCGGACCTTGCGCTGCTCAAAGTCGGCGGCTTGGAACCAGACCGGGATCTTGCTGAGCGGATTGACGATCGCCAGCAGCGCGACAAAGAAGTTGATGGCAAAGGTCCAATGCATGTGACTGTCTCCGGCTAACTTACCCGATTCCTTCAAGCGCCGCATCGACGCTTGTTTGTTATTCTCGGACCCGACCTGCGGGATTTCAAGGCTTGCCGACGGAAGTCAATCGGCCACAATAGCATGCTTCGTACCGCGGTGGCGCGGGATATGTGGTAGAGAGCCTTTTCCAGACAAGACTCGTGCAGGAGACATCAGGTGAAAGACGCCGTTTCGTTCGATGATTTCGTCAGGCTGGACATCCGGATCGGCCGGATCGTCTCGGCTGAGAAGGTCGAGGGCGCCGACAAGCTCATCCGGCTGCGGGTCGATCTGGGAGATCACACGCGGCAGATCGTGGCCGGGATGGCCGAGTTCTTTTCGCCCTCGCACCTGGAGGGCAAGCTCGTGCCGGTGCTGGTGAACCTGGCCCCCAGAACGTTTCGCGGCCTGGCCTCGGAGGGCATGATCCTGGCCGCCGACGTGGCCGGCTGCCCGATCCTGCTGCATCCGGAATCCGACGTGCCCCCCGGCAGCATCGTCCGCTGAGCGTCCTTCCAACGGCCGGCACGATCTGGTATCCTCGCGAAGTACGCTTCCGCAGCGGCTTGTTCAGGAGGATTGCAGTGACTGACAAACCCGTGGCCTTGGTGACCGGCGGGTCTCGCGGCATCGGCTGCGGCATCGCCGAGATGCTCGGTTCGATCGGTTACCGCGTCGCCGTCAATTACCGTCGCTCAGCCGACGAGGCGAGGCAACTGGTCGATCGGATCGTCGCCGCCGGCGGCGAGGCGGCTGCGTTCCAAGCCGACATCGGTCTGGACGCGGACCGGCAACGGCTGGTCGAGGAGCTCCGTTCGCGGTTCGGGCGGATCGACCTGCTGGTCAACAACGCCGGCCAGGCCCCATCGGTGCGGGCTGACATCCTCGAAGCATCGCAGGAGAGCTTCGACCGGCTGATCGAGACGAACCTCAAGGGCCCCTACTTCCTGACCCAGGCGGTGGCGAACTGGATGCTGGAGCTGAAGGGCCGCATCGGCAGCTACCGGCCGAAGATCGTCTTCGTCACGAGCATCTCAGCCGAGGCGGCTTCGATCAACCGCGGCGACTACTGCATCAGCAAAGCGGGCCTTTCGATGGCGGCCCGGCTGTTCGCGGTCCGCCTGGCCGCCGAAGACATCGGCGTCTTTGAGATCCGACCAGGTATCATCGAAACGGACATGACAGCCGGCGTGAAGGACAAATACAACGCCCTGATCGCCGACGGCTTGGTCCCTCAACAGCGATGGGGCACGCCGCGGGACATCGCCCAAGCGATCCGCGCGATCGCTCAGGACCTCCTGCCATTCTCAACCGGCGCCGTGATCAACGTCGACGGCGGCCTGACCCTGCCGCGACTGTAGGCACTTCATGTACACTTTCTCAAATGGCTCAGGCTGGTAGTCGCACCGGCGGACGGAAATCCGTTCGGTTCGGAAGAAATGAGAGTGGTTTGGATCGAAGCGGGTGGCGAAGATACAGCCGCGCAGGTCCTGGTTCTCCGGGACATAGCGCCACGGCCGACCATCGGGATCGGTGAGCTTTTCGTGGATCGGTTTGCCTTGGTCGGATCGGACCAGCGCCGAGCCGCGACTGCCGCCGCCGGCCTGCAGGTAGGCCAGGATGTTCTGAAGGTACGCGATGGCGGTCAGCAGCAGGTTCTCCGCCCGGAACGCGTCGCGGGCCGCTTCGGCGCTGTCGCCTCGCCAGCCGTCGGTCCGGGCCTGGCGGTAGAGCCCGCTCAACTCGTCCAGCGTCCGCTCGACCTGCCCCCGTTCGCGCATCACGCGGGCGGCGCGGTCCATCGCCAGTTGCACCCGCCCGATCACTTCCCGGCCCGAAAGCTTGCCGTCGAGTTTCCGGCTATAGCGGCCACTCAACTCCTGCGAATCGATTGCCGCCGATCCGCCGTCCTTCATCTGCCGCAGCCTATCGAAGATCGCCCGCGCCGCGCGGTGCGCGCCGACCTGGCCGGCGTTGAGGGCCGATCCGCCGGGCCGGCGGACGCCGTGCGTGCCCGCCAACTCGCCCACCACGTACAGGTCCGGCAGGTCGCTTTGCCAGTCGAGATCGACCTGAATGCCGCCGTTGTTGTGCTGGGCGCAGGCGGCGATCTCCAGCGGCTCGACTCGCAGATCGACGCCATGCTCGCGGTAGAACTCCACCGCGGGCGGATTGATCGCCGCCAGCCGTTCGTACGGCGTCTCGTGTGTCGCGCTTCGCGACTGGAGATAGTCGCGGGCCTCAGGCTGGAGCGCTTCGATGGCGAAGCGTCCGGCGTCGCTGCGCGGATTGGCTCGGAAATCGAGGAAGACCCGCCGGCCGGCAAGCTGCTCGCGATAGACAGCCAGGTCCACCAGCGACGAGGCGTCCGGCAGGTGGTCCACGTCGAACGGCCACTGGTAGCCCTTCAGGAAAATCAGCGACGCCTGGCGCTCGATCCGCGGCAGGCAGTCGTTGAGGAAATCGCGTTCGGCACCATGCTCGTCCACGCTGAAGAGTCGCGGGATCGCCTGGAGGTAACTGCCCGAAACGTTCCATCGCGGCCTGACCGACGCCAATCCAAACTGCCACTCCGAAAGATTCACGCCCGCCGCGCCACGGGCCAGCAGCAGCCCGTGAACGCTGAAGATGCCGGGCGGATAGACGCGCGTGGCAAACAGCATACCCGGTCCGCCGGTGGCCACGACGACGAACCGCGAGTCGATGGCAACCAGCCTCGTCTCGCCGCTGCGGGCGGCGTTCAGGTCGAAAAAGACGCCAACCCACCGATCGCCACGGCGCTCCAGGTCCACCAGTTCAAGGCCATCGCGCCGAGGCACACCGAGCCGCTCGGCCTTGGCCTCCAGCGCTTCGCTCATGTACCGGCTGGTCAGCGGACCGGCCGACGTCGCGCTCTGATAGGGGTCGTTGTCGGTCTGGTACCCAGCGAACGCCCCGAACGCATCGTGCGGAAATGGCACGCCAAGATCGACCAGGTGATAGAACTCCCGCAGCGAACCGACGGCTTCGACCAAAGCCGTATCGTGATGGCAGCACCCGCCTCGCGTCAACGTCGCCGCCCACTCGACCGCCGCAACGGCTGCCGTCGGCGAGGTGCCCAGCTTGTAGTACGTCTGCTTGTCCGACCCGCTGCAACGCGACGTGCCCCAGGCAAAACTGTTGCTGACCCACAACACCCGCTTGGCAAGATCCTCTTCGCCATCCTGCCGCAGCCGCTCGGCCAGACGCACCACCGCATTCCCGCCAGCCGCGCCGGCCCCGATCACCAGCACCGACGCCGAACCCGCCAGATCCACCTTCAAGTTCACCAGCCTCTGCTCCTGAATGCCTCTTTAAGGCTCGTCGTAGCCGCCCTTGCAGAACGGGTTGCACCGAAGAATCCGGTAAAGCCCCTTGAGTGCCCCTCGCCACGGACCGTACTTGCGCACGGCCGTCACGAAATAGTCGCTGCAGGTGGGCACGAACCGGCACTGGCCGCCCAGAAGCGGGCTCAGGGTGGCCTTGTAGACCCGCACCAGTCCGATCAGCAGCCGTGAAACGGCCCGGTCCATCCAATTCATCGCCGTGCCTTCAAGCAACGCTCAACTACTTTTCAACTCGTGCGGCGGCGTCTTTTAAAATCCGGGCCACCTGATCCACGGACTCCGGCACGCTCCGCGGCACACAGACGATGTCCATCGCGCCCAGCTCGTGCTGGCTGAGCCGGAACGCCTCGCGGATCATCCGCTTGACCCGATTGCGGACGACCGCCCCGCCCAGCCGCTTGGGGGCTGAGATCCCCAGACGCGGATGACCCAGACGGTTGGGCTGCAGGATCACCACCATCGGCCCGAGCTTGACCCGCCGTCCGGTCCGGTAGACCTCGGCGAACTCCCGTTCGGCCCGGATGCGCATCCGAGGTCCAAACCTGTATCGCCGTCCGGTTTCCGTCATCGACTTGCAGCCTATAATCTCCGTGCGTATTATATAACATTGGATTAGTCTTTGGCTTGTGAAACCATGACACAGGAGCAGGAAAAACCGACCGCGGTGGACGAAGCGCGTCCACAGACCCACACGCCCCCTCCCTACAAGGTGATTCTCCACAACGACGACGTCAACTACATGGAGTATGTGGTCGAGACGATCGCCAAACTCACGCCGCTTTCAACCGAAGAGGCGGTCATCAAGGCGCTCGAAGCCCACAACGCCGGCTTGGCCGTGCTGCTGGTCTGTCACAAGGAGCGGGCGGAACTGTACCAGGAGCAGTTCCAGTCGGCCAGCCTGACCGTGACGATCGAACCCGACTGATCCGCAACAGTACCTTCCACCGCATTCTTTGACTCCAGGGAAGTGAATCTGAGTACGAACGGCTTCGTAATCGGCGGGCAAAAAAACACTTGGGAAAGACTTTTACTCTCTCTCCCAAGTGCTCTCGAACTACTCTCTCTCCCAGACTGAAGACCTATGTTACAGGAAAAGGCAGGCCCTGTCAAGGGGGAAAATCGCCGCGGCCCAACGAGTTCGAACTCCACTTTAACGCACGTTCGATTAAACACTTGCGCAAAAAAACCGGCCCCGAACGTGGGTCCGGGGCCGGTTTTTTCTTCGCAAACGTCGGCTGAGTCCTACTTGGCCGCGGCTTTCGCCTCGCGAACCACGTCCTCGACGCTCAGGCCGCAGTAGGCCAGCAGGTCTTCCGGACTCTTGCCCGACTTGGGCACCCGCTCGACGAACATCGACTTGACCTTGATATTGCCGACCGCAGCGGCGATCTCCGCCACGTTCGAGGCCAGCCCGCCGATGTAGTTGTCCTCGAGGGTCAGGATCTTGCCGCCGGAAGCCTTGGCCGCCGCCAGGATCGGCTCGGACTGCAGCGGGAAGCTGTAAGCATCGACCAGACCGGCCTTTACACCCTGCTCCTTGAGCTTGCCGAGCGCGGCGCGGGCCACGTGGACCATATAGCCGGTGGCCACGATGGTCAGGTCCGAACCCTCATCGAGCACCTTGGCTCCGCCGATCTCGAAGGTCTCAGCCGGCTTATAGAGCAGCACGGTGTCCGGCCGCATCGTCCGGATGTAGACCATGCCCGGATAATCAGCGGCCATCTGCACCATCTTGTAGGCGCTGACCGCGTCGCTGGGGTTGAAGATCACCGCCAGCGGCTTGCCGTTTTCCTTGGCGCTGCTCAGGGAGCGGAAGAACGTCATGTCCACCAAGCCCATCTGGCTGGGACCGTCAGCGGCCAGTGAGATACCGATGTGCGACCCGGCGATCTTGATGTTCGCACGGGTAATCAGCGCCATCTCGATCTGATCGTAGGCCCGGACCAGGAACTTCCCGAAGCTGGACGCGAAGGGGATCGCACCGCCCGCCGCCATACCCGCCGCCACCGAAATCAGGTTCTGCTCGGCGATCTTGCCCTCGAAGAAGCGGTCCGGGAAGACCTTAGTCAGGTAGTTGGCGAAGGTCGAGTTGCTCACGTCGCCGTCGATGGCCACCACGCGGTCGTCGAGCTTGGCCAGTTCGCGAAGGGCCAGACCGTAGGCCCGGCGGCTGGCGATCTTCTTCTTGGCCTGCCAGCTCTTGAGGAAACCGTCGCCCTGGAGGAGCTGGTCGAAGTCCGGGTCGCCCAGCTTGCCGGTCGCGCCCTTGAACTGCGGCTGGGCGGCCTGGGGCTTGGCGGGCCTAAACTGCTCGCTCTTGACCTCGGCGGGAACCCCGAGCTTGGCCCGCATGGCGTCCAGATCGCCGTAGACTTTCTCCAACTTGTCTTCCGGCAAGGGCTTGCCGTGATTGGACTTGTCCTTGAGCTCGTCGGTGCCCCAGCCCTTGACCGTCGCAGCCAGGATCACGTACGGGGTCTTGGTCTTACCGACCTCGGCGAGGGCCTCATCGAGCTGTTCGACGTTATGGCCATCCACCGTGGCTACCTGCCAGCCGAACGCCTTGAACTTGGCGGCGAGGGTGGACTGGGACTGCTGGGGTGATACGTAGTCGGCCTGGCCCTGGCCGTTGCAGTTGACGATGGCGCAGAGGTTGGTGATCTTCTGATCGACGATGAAATCGGCGGCCTCCCAGATCTGCCCTTCGCGGGACTCGCCGTCGCCGCAGATCACGTAGATCTTCTTGTCGAGCTTGGCCAGCCGGGCGGCCAGAGCCAATCCGGCCCCCGCCGAAAGCCCCTGCCCCAGCGAGCCGGTGGCGGCGTCGAAGAAGGGGAACCCCTCAGCGGGGTTGGGATGGCCGTCCAGGACGCTGTCGATCTCGCGGAGCGTATCGACGTCGCCGATCACCAGTTCGCGGGCCGCCGACTTGGACTTGCCCACCACGCCCGCCAGGTCGGCGTAGGCGGCGTAGACGATCGGCACCGCGTGGCCCTCGGAGAGCACCAGGCGGTCGCTGGCCGGGTTCCACGGGTCCTTCGGATCGTAGCGCATGTGCTTGTACATCAATAGGCTGACGATGTGGGCCAGGCTCAAAGCCGAACTGGGGTGTCCGGATTCGGCCTTGGTGGTCATCCGCGCCGATAACTTGCCGATTTCGATTGCACGATCGTGCACGAGGGTCTTGAGGTCCATGCATCAACTCCTATCACTTGGCTTGAATACTGCCGGAATACAAATCGCTTCGCATCCACTCGATTGGGCCGCGACGGCCGCGGCCGCTGAGCCGACTAAGTATAAGGAAGACCCCTCTTTCGCACAAGCGTCGGAAGGAAAATTCACGGGCCGACGACTGCTCGGGAATGAGGCATGGCGGGTGGAATTCCCAGGCAACACGATGCATGGAGCACCACCGAATCCTACGGATTCTCGCCGGCGCGCCGGAGGACCTCGCAAAAGAGGGCGTCGGAAAGATGGAAACCCGCCATATTCCGCAGGTTCTCCAACTCCTTCTGCAGTGAGGAAATACGCCGCTCCCGATAGGCTCTCAGAAGAACCCCAACGGTGCCGGTCATCCTCAACCCCAGTGACTTGGCCGCTTGGCGTCCTTCTCGTTCGTCCAGGAGGACCCAGGGCGCGGATGTCTGGCAGGCCAAAGCGATGGCTTCCGCCTCTCCCTCATCCAGATCGCGGATCAGGGACTGGACGAGACATCTGTCTGCGACGTCTTGAACCCGGATCCACTTGTCTTGGAAGGCCGACGCCACTTCAGGGACGCCCGGCAGGTCCTGGTCCAGTCGCAATTCAGAGACGACGGCGGGAGGGACAATGATCTGAGAGAACTGGTGACGCAGCAGGGACAGGCGTCCGATGATGGCCAGGTTCAGGATGGGCGAGGTGTTACTCACCGCCGGCATAGGTCAGATCGTCCTCCAGTTCCTCCGAGCCATAGTGCCTGGAAATACCCCGTTTGCCCACAAGGCTGCCGAATTCCACCTTGCCCATTCCGGCCATCTCCCTTGCCTTGCCGAAGGACAGAAAGCCATGTGCATAGAGAGTCAGTGCAAGCTCCACCAGAAGCTCTTCCTCAATCCGGTCTTCCGGCAGACGAATGGCCTGAGCGACCCTGTCCGGGATGTTGATCTGAATGCCCATACTCCAATCTCCAGCCTCTTTGATAAGTATACCTCAAATCCATCAAAAAAGGCAAGATAGGGTGTTTTCCGTTCCCATGACCTCACGTGGTTTCTCCTTGACCCTCTGCGGCTGGGGCGGTATTAACGACGGGAAGTAACTCCAGGCTCCGGGAACGCTTTTCCGGGCGAGCAGATAGGGAACACGCATGATCGTCGATTGTCACGCCCACATCTGGGAGGCCACCAGCCAGCTCGGCCGCTGCGCCGAACCGGCGCGGACCCGGATCTATGCCTCGGCGGGCAAGTCCGCGGGCAGCCATGATTTGCAGATCGCCAGCGCGCCGGTCGACGTGTGTTTCGTGCTGGGCTTTCGCTCGCGGGCGCTGGGCGTCGATATTCCCAACAAGTTCATCGCCGACTGCGCCTGCCAGTACCAGGACAAGGTGATGGGCTTCGGTTCGGTGGACCCGGTGCATGACAATGTGCCCGCCGAAGCCGATCGCATCCGACGCCAGTTGCACCTGGCGGGTTTCGTGGTCAGCCCAGCCGGGCAGGGCTTCCACCCGACCAGCACCGATGCCATGAAGCTCTACGACTACGCCGCCGACCACCGGATGCCCGTGATCGTCCACCAGGGCCCGCCGTTCGGCACGCCGTTCTGTGAGTTTTCCAACCCGGTGCTCTGGTCGAGCGTGTGTCGTGAGTACCGGGACCTGCGGTTCGTGTTCACCGACATGGGATGGCCGTGGACCGACCAGAGCCTGCTGATGGCGGCTGAGTACGAAAACGTGTATATCGATCTGGCCGGACTGGTGCATCGGCCGTGGGTGGCCTACGACCTGCTCGTCAAGTGCTACCAGATGGGCTTGGTTCACAAGCTGCTGCTGGCCAGCGACTACCCAGCCGCCGGAGCGGCCGCCGCCATTGAGGCGATCTACAGCATCAACCAACTGGTGGGCTCGACCAACTTCCCCTCGATCCCCCGCCAGAAGCTTCGCGACATCGTCGAGTCGAACACGTTGGAGAAGCTCGGCTTGGAGAACAAGTGGCCTGGACATGTGCAAAAGAGGTAGCATGGTGTTGAATCCCGGCAATCGGCACAGGGGCGGCGCCGCCAGGGTGCTGGCGGTGATTCTGATCGGGCTGTTGCTGCCGCTCGGCGCGGGCTGCCAGCAACACTACGGACGGCTGACGGTGGTCAGCTACCGCGACCCCGGCCGGCCCACCACCTATTATCAGAGCTTCCCGGACGCCTGGTTCAGCCAGCTTCCTTCCGGCGACTACCAGATCCTGCTGGCCAGCAGCGAGCCGATCAACTCGCTGGACCGCGACGTCCTCGAGCAGACGATGTTCATCCGGGTGTTCTGGACGCCGATTCCGGGCAAGACGTTCGCCGAGTCCTCGCAGATCAACGCGGGCATCGACTATCGGATTCGCGTGGCCGACCCGGCTGACGCACCGGTCGTCTCCCAGCGGCCCAAGACGATGATCTGCTACAAGGGCAGCGGGTTCGTCAGCTTCTCGCCCGACCCTTCCGGCCGGGGCCTGAAAGCGACGCTCGAACACGCGGTGCTGCGGCCGGCGGAGGAATCCGACGAGCCGGCCCTGGGCCGGCTCATCGTCAAGGGGCAGTTCCGGGCCCGCAAGGCGGAGGGACAGATCGCCGACTATCGAATTCGCGCCGCTGAGGCGTGTGACTGATCTTGTTCTTTATCAGGCGCATTTGACCTGTTACAATGTTGGGGCAGTGAAACCGAGGGTGTAGGTTAAGGAGACGGCCATGGCCAATAGTGGATCGGAGAAGAACAACGGTTTTTCCCTGGGTGGGATCAACTGGTCGGAAGCGTTTCCGTTCACCAACTTGTTCCGGACCTTCCGCCTGGCCATCCATCCCAGCAAGCTGTTCCTGGCCCTGCTGGCGGTCCTGGTCTGCTACATCGGCGGGCGGTTTCTCGACGGGCTGGCGGGCTGGGTCTCCGACTCCCACGTGGTGGTCACGGAGCGGACGGATATTCCGTATCAGCCGGCCGATGAAATCATGCAGTTCATTCAGGCTCCGACGGCTGGGGCGTTCTGGCAGTGGCGAGATCAGGCGATCGCGGAGAATCAGCGTACCGTGGCCGGTATGCTCAACCGCGACCTGAACATCAAATCGGATGAGGCGCTGGAACTGGCCAAGGAGAATAGAGCGGTCGATCGCCTGTGGGACCGGCTCAAGGAACAGCGGGCGGACGCCGCCGAGTTGCTGGAAAAACGCGTGGAAGGGGCGCGGCGGGCCCTGGCCGACCAGGAGGAAGCGGGCCAGCTCGAACGGGCGGCGAGCTATCTGCGGATCGCCCTCTGGAGTTCGCCGCGGATCGCGTCGAAAGCGGTGGTCGGGATGACCCCGCAGGAGGCCGTCCAGGCCGTGGTGGTGGCAGACCCGGAGGCGGCGAATGCGACCGAAGAGCAGAACGATGCCCGCGAAGACCGTCAGACAATCCTCCAAGCCGTCCAGTTGGCTGACGACTACGCCAAGGCCGAGGCCCTCGAAGGGCTCGGGGTGTTCCAAGCGGCCCTATCGTACGGCATTCTGATGTTCAACTCGGCCATCGATTCGGTGCTGGCCCTCGAACCGTTCTACAACGCGGACTTCCGGGGCTTCGAGCAGACGCCGACCGAACCGCCGGGCTTGGTCCGGACGCTCCGACTGGCCGCACAGGGTCTGGTCTGGTTCGCGTGGGTGCACAAGGTCTACTTCATTATCTACGGTCTGTTCTGCCTGCTGGTCTGGGCGCTGGCGGGCGGGGCGATCTGCCGGATCGCGGCCCTGCACGCGACCCGGGACGAGAAGATTCCGCTTTCGGAGGCGGTGGCGTTCGCGGGCGGCAAATTCGCGAACTTCTTCGCCGCCCCGCTGGTGCCGGTGCTCTTTATCCTCGGCTGCTGCGTGTTCCTGCTGGTCGGCGGGCTGGTGGGGGCGATCCCGGTGATCGGCGAGATCATCGTGGGCATCCTGTTCGTGCTGGCCCTGCTGCTGGCGTTCGTGCTGGCGCTGCTGGTCGTCGGCGCGGTCGGCGGGGTCGGCCTGATGTATCCGGTGATCGCGGTGGAAGGGTCCGACGCGTTCGACGCGTTCAGCCGGTCGTACAGCTACGTGTACCATCGCCCGTGGCGGACGATCTTCTACTACATCGTGGCGGCGATCTACGGCACGTTGTGCTTCGTGTTCGTCAAGCTGTTCGTGGGGCTGATCTTCATCGCCGCCTCGTCGGTGGTGGGGACGACCATGAACCTGGATTCGGCGTCGCTGGCCTCGCCGCTGGGCAAGCTGGAGGCGATCTGGTACTCGCCGTCGCTGGCCGGTCCGTTCTTCGGGCAGTTCTTCGTATTCCCGCTGGGCTCGTTCGAGTGGATCGGGGGCGTCTTCATCGCGTTCTGGGTCTATCTGCTGGTCGGGCTGGTGATCGGCTTCGCCATCAGTTTCCTGTTCTGTGCCCTGACCATCATGTACCTGCTGCTTCGGCAGAAGGTGGACGCGACGGACCTGGAAGAGGTGTACGTGGAAGAGTTCGAATCCGAGCCGGTGGGTGCCGAGGCGCCGCCCGCGACGCCGGGCGAACCCGAAGCAGCCCCGGAGGCGCCGAAGGCGGAAAACCTGAAGATCGAGGGACCCGAGACCGAGACGCCCAAGACCGAACAGGAGCCCCAGGCCCCGCAGCAACCGGAAGAGAAGTCCGACGATGAAGGCCTCCAGAAAGGCGAATGACGCTTTGGAAGGTGATCGAAGACAAGGCTAGAATAGTAGTGGCAAACGAGCGGTGGGTGGCCTCGGCGAACGCGAGCCACCCACCGAGTGCTTTGGCGGTAGCGTAATCAGCTATGGCGCAGGGATTTAAGGAAACACTTGGCGGCCGGTTCATCGTCCTGGACGGACCCGATGGCTGCGGCAAATCGACCCAACAGCGGCTCTTGTCCGAGGCCCTGGTGCGCGAAGGGCTGGAAGTTTCGTGCATGCGCGATCCGGGCACGACGACAGCGGGCGAGAGCATCCGACAAATACTGCTTTCGGGCGACCACGGGTCGCTGGATCCGCGGTGCGAACTGCTGCTGTTCATGGCGGCCAGGGCCCAGATGATCGCTGAGTGCATCCGCCCAGCCCTGGCGGCGGGGCGGGTGGTGCTGGGCGACCGGTTCGTCTCAGCCAGTTGCGCCTACCAAGGGGCCAGCGGCTTGGACCCGGCCCAGATTGTACAGATCGGTCACTTTGCCATTGGGGGCCGCTGGCCGGACCTGACAATCGTCCTGGATGTCCCAGCCGAGCTGGGCATGGAGCGAATCCGCAAGACCGAAAAGGCGGCGGCCCTCGACGCGATGGAGCGGCGGCCCCTCGATTTCCACCGGCGGGTCCGCGAAATATTCCTGAATCTGGGGAGAGTCTATCCCGCCCCGGTGGCCGTAATTGATGCAACAGTTGCACCAGAGGTGGTTCACCAGCGGATCCTGGAGGTGCTTGATCGTGTCGATCACTGAGGTCAAGCATCAGGACCAGGCGATCGAGGCCCTGCAGCTCGGGCTGCAGTGCGACCGGCTGGCCCACGGGTACATCTTTGCCGGACCGGCCGGCGTGGGCAAGCGCACCGCCGCCCGTGAGTTTGCCAAAATCCTGTTGTGCCTTGACTTGCAGAAACTCGACGCGCCAGCCGAGCGGCAATCCCCCTACGGTCCCAAGCAGTGGTTCGACAGCTGCGGCCGATGCCAGAGCTGCCGCCTGGTGGATGCGGGCACCCACCCGGACTACCACCCGATCTATAAGGAACTGGTCACCCTGTTACCGGGCAAGGAGCGCCACAAGGCAACCGAACTGGGAATTGACGTGATTCGCGAGGCCCTGATCGAAAAGGTGGCGCTGCATCCGAACCTCGGCAATTCCAAGGTCTTCATCGTGCATGAGGCCCATCGCCTGAGCCGCTCAGCCCAGAATGCGATGCTCAAGACATTGGAAGAGCCTCCAAGTGGTACTTATATTATCCTGATAACGGAGCGATTGAGTTCGCTGTTGCCGACGATTCAGTCGCGGGCTCAAGCGGTCCAGTTCCGTCTACTGCCGGATGGTTTCGTACGATCCCGGCTGGCGGAGGCGGGAGCTGAGCCGCGCGACCAGCGGTTTTTCGCCCATCTGGCGCCGGGTCAGTTGGGTCTGGCGTTGGAATTATGGGAGTTGGGGGTATATGATCTAAATGAGCGGCTTGGAAAGGACCTTGCCTCGCTTGACCTTACGGGGTCGGACAATCTGGCCCAGTGGATTGTGGACCAGGGTAAGGAGCTTTGCGAGCGGGCCAAGTCCCGCACGCCGCCGGAGACGATGGCCGGTCCGTCCGAAAGCGAATTGGGGCGCACCGCCTTACGTCGGATGTTCGGGCTGATCGCCGGTTTTTACCGGGACGCCCTGAGGCAGAAGCTGGGCTTCGACAACGAGTCGTTGATCAACGTCGGGCAGCAGGAGTTTGTTGACCGCTTGGCCGGAAGGATGAGCGTGGAGCAGTTGCAGGACAAGATCGAGAGCATCCGCGAGGCCCAGGGGCAACTGGACGCGAACGTCAACCAGAACTTGCTGGTCTCCAACCTTCTGGCCCGCCTGTCCGGATAACTACGAGGAAACCACCATGCCCGAGGCCAACGAGGAACAACGCCCCGCCGATCAGAACCCCGCGTCCGGATCGGAGGGCTCCGCTCCCGAGGCATCGCCGTCCGCTCCCGCGCCGTCGGCCCGCATATCGCCTGCTCCGGAGCCGCCCGGGCCGAGTCGCCGGCCGCGGCGGATGATCGTCCGCTACGGCTACCTGGGGTTTGTCGGAGAGTTCGAGTACGACGGGGACGACTGGCTCAGCCCGCAGAAGGCTGTGTTGGTCGAGACCGACCGGGGTCTGGAACTGGGCTACTTTGTCGGCTACATCGACTCGGAGAAGGGGGCCTTTGTCCTCAATCCGCGGGACGTACAGAAGTACCTCAAGAACAGCGGCGACGACTACCTGCGGTCTCGGACGGGCAAAGTTCTCCGTGCGGCGACCGCCCAGGACCTGCGCGAGCAGGAGCACATCAAGGCGGACACCCGCTCGAAGATGAACTACTGCCAGCAGTCGGCGGAGCAGTTGAATCTGCGGATGAAGATCGTGTGCGTCGAGCACCTTTTCGGCGGCGAGCGGATCATCTTCTACTTCACCGCCGACGGCCGGGTCGATTTTCGCGAGCTGGTTCGCGACCTGGCCCGCGAGTACCAGACGCGGATCGAGCTTCGGCAGATCGGGGCGCGGGACGAGGCGCGGCTGCTGGCCGATTACGAGATCTGCGGGCGGCAGTGCTGCTGCAAGAACTTCCTGAAGATTCTTCGTCCGGTGAACATGAAGATGGCGAAGCTGCAGAAGGCGACGCTGGACCCGTCGAAGGTTTCCGGTCGCTGCGGTCGGCTTCGCTGCTGCCTGGCCTACGAGCACAAGTGCTACGAGGAGTTGGCCTCGCAGCTTCCGCGGATCGGCTCGTGGGTACAGACGACGGCTGGGGTCGGACGGGTGCGCGACCGGCAGATTCTGACGCAACTGGTGCAGGTCTCGCTGTCGGACGGGCGTCTGGTGGCGTTTCCCGCCGACGAAGTCAGCCCGTCGCGGCCTCCGAGCCATCGGCCGGAAGAGCCGGTCGTGGAGGAGGAGGCGGGCGATCCGTCCGAGGCGGCGGCGGACGGTCCCGATGAGGGGGAACTCGGTTCGCTCTCGGAGGTGTCCGACCGTCAGGGCGACGGGACCTCTTCCGAGCAGGATCCGTCCAAAGCGCGGCGGGGCCGGCGCGGGCGGCGGAGGCGCCGCTAGCCATGGACGCGACCAGGCCGGAAAAAGCACTGGAACAACTGGCCCGCGAGAGCGGGCGGTATCCCGTCGAGGCCTTTCACTTCATTCGGGAAGCGCTGCAGTTCACCGTCGATCGGCTGTACGGCCAGGAGATCACCGAGCAGCGGCACGTGACGGGGCGGGATTTGTGCTGGGGCATCCGCGACTACGCGATCCAGTGCTGGGGTCTGATGGCGCCGTCGGTCCTGCGAAGGTGGAACATCGCCCGCACCGAGGATTTCGGGCGGCTGGTGTTCACCATGGTCGAGGCCGGCTGGATGGCCAAGAGCGACGAGGACACGCCCGAGGACTTCGCCAACATCTACGACTTCCGCTCCGCCTTCGCCACGCCGCTGAAGCTCGAAGAGAAGAAGATGAAGATGACCTGAGGCGATCCTCCCGCTGGGCCGCGCGATCCCCTTCTTCTTACCAAGCCGATTGACTTTCCAGCCGTGGGTGCTATCGTACTGCCTTTACATCGGGACGAGGTGTGTTGACGGTTGATTTGTTGGAGACGGGCGATGGCCAAGGTGCATGCGAACTGGCATGAGGACGTTTTTTTCGGGATTCACTACGATCTGCACGCATCGGCGGACGATACGGTGCTGGGCAAGGAGTTGACGGCCGAGCACCTGCGCGAGCGGCTGGACCGCGTGCGGCCCGACTGGATCCAGTGCGACTGCAAGGGTCACGCGGGCTATACGAGCTGGCCGACGCAGGTGGGTTCGACCTCGCCCGGCGTGGTCAAGGACGCGCTGCGGATCACCCGTGACGTGACGAAGGAACTGGGCATCCGGCTTGGCATGCACTATTCGGGCGTCTGGGACACTCGCGCCGTCGAGTTGCATCCGGAGTGGGGCCGGATCGACGCGAAGGGCGAGCGCAGCCCGCACATGACCTGCCGGATGAGCGGGTACACCGACGAACTGCTGATCCCGCAGATGCTGGAACTCGTCGAGAAGTACGACGTGGACGGGTTCTGGGTGGACGGCGAGAACTGGGCATCCGCGCCGTGCTGGTGCGAGAAGTGCCAAGCCGAGTTCACCCGCCGCACCGGCATCAAGGACATTCCCGCCGAGGCGGGCCAGGCCAACTGGGATGCGTGGCTGGCCTTTCACCGGGACCTGTTTATCGAGCACGTGACCCGTTACGCCGAAGCCGTGCATGCGAAGAAGCCCGAGTGCCTGATCTGCAGCAACTGGATGTACACGGTGCGCCAGCCCGAGCCGGTCCGGTGCCCGGTGGACTATCTCTCGGGCGACTACGACTGGCGATGGGGCGTGTACCGGGCGGCGGTCGAGGGACGGGTGCTCGACTCGCGCGGGCTGCCGTGGGATCTGATGGCGTGGGGATTCACGAAGGGCGGCGAGATGGACGGCACGCCGCCGTGGGTCGAGAAGACGGCCACGCACCTGTGCCAGGAGGTCTGCGAGGTGGTGGCGTTGGGCGGGGCGGTGATGGTCTACAACCTGCCGCAGCGGACCGGTTGGCTGACCGGCTGGCACCAGGACCTTCTCGGCGAGGTCGCCCGTTTCTGCCGGGCGAGGCAGGACGTGTGCTTCAAGTCGCACACGCGGTCGGAGGCGGCGGTGCTGCATCTGGCCGACCACTACTACGCCCACAACGACCCGCTGTACAACTACGGCGAGGCGGTCCGCCCGATCGAAGGGGCGCTGCACGTGCTGCTCGAGACTCAGCGGTCGACGGACATCCTGCTTCAGGAGCACCTGGATCGGCTCGACCGCTACAAGCTGGTGGTGGTGCCGGAACAGACGCGGCTGTCGAAAGAGACCCTTGCGGCCCTCGAGACGTTCGCCCGCAACGGCGGCTTTGTGATCGCCAGCGGCGACCATCTGGCCCGCGAGTGTTCGGAGCTTGTCGGCGTAGTGGCGGACGGTGATCCGCTTCGACGCGAGAGCAGCCGTAAGAAAGACTCGATCTTCTATCTGCCGGTTGACGGCCGGGCGGTCGGAACGGGCGGCCCGTGGAAGCCGGTCAGACCGGCCAAAGGAACCGAGGTGCTCTGCTGCCTGATGGAGGAGCAGGAATCGGAGAAGGACACGACGGACTGGCCCGCCGTCACCCGCCGCAAGGTCGGCCGCGGTGCGGTCATTGCCATTCACGGGCCGGTCTTCCGCGACTACTTTGTGGGCCACTATCCGCTGTTGCGGCGGTTTGTGGCGAAGCTGATCGACGGCCAGCCGATTGACTGGACGGTGACGGCGCAAGGGCCGTCGTGGCTGGAGATCGTGGTGCGGGAGAAGGACGAGCGGCTGCTGGTGAACCTGGTCAACCGCGGTGCGGGTGAGACGCTGTATCCGAATCGGTTGATCATCGAGCAGCTTCCGGCGATTCCGAACGTGACGATCCGCATTCGGCGGGAGAGCCCGCCGCGGCAGGTCGATCTGGCGCCGGACCACATGCCGGTCGAGTGGCGGTTCGCGGACGGCGTGTTGACGGTCGAGGTGCCGCTGGTCCACATTCACAACATTCTGGTCGTCCAGTAGACCGGGAGGATCGACGGTTGCCGGCGGACGCAGGCCAATTGGCTGAGGAGTTGATCGGTCGTTTGCGGGAAGCACCGGGCCGGTATCTGCTCGGGCTGACCGGCATTCCGGGCAGCGGCAAGAGCACGCTGGCCGCCCGGCTGCAGGACGCGATTGCCGAGCGATTGGGCCCGGACCGGTCGGCGGTGGTGGCGATGGATGGCTTTCACTGGCCCAATCGGGTGCTTGAGATGAGGAACCTGGTCGGCCGGAAGGGATCGCCGCCGACGTTTGACGCCGCCGCGTTCGCCGAGTTGCTGCGGCGGCTGCGCGAGGTTCCGCCACAGACGGTCATGGCTCCGGTCTATGATCGGCGGCTCCACGCACCGGTCAGCGACGCGATCGAGATCGGCCCGCGGGTCGAGCTGGTGATTGTCGAGGGCAACTATCTGCTGTTGTCCGAGGGACCGTGGGCGGCGATCCGAGGGCTGCTCGACCAGGTGTGGTTCATCGATATCCCGCTGGAGATGTCCATGCAGCGGGTCCGCGACCGTCACATCGCGGGCGGCATGGCCCCTGACGCCGCGGATGCCAAGGTGGCGGCCAACGACCGGCTGAACGCCGAGTTAATTCTCTCGACGCGGTCCCTGGCGGACGAAACGATAACTGCTGATGTATAACAAGAAGTGATAGTTGATCATGGACTTTCGGCAGGCTTTATGGTCTTGACTTTTTCAGCTTATCGGACTATTAGATTCTGCATTGTTGTGGATAAGCGGATAGGGACACTGATTAGGGGATCAGAGTCGGCATGATGGAAAAAGCGATCAGTTCAAAACAGGTATTTCGGTTCATTTTGTTTCTGTACGGGTGCTGGCTGGCCTTCCTGGCCTCGCTGGTGATGTTGCGGCATCTGGGGTACTAGGCTTTTTCGGCGAGGCGGCAGGGAGATCTTCCATGACGCGGTACAACTGGAACCGGCTGATCAATCTGGTTCTGGCGGTGCTGGTGGTGGGGATCACGTTTAGCGGGGTGGTCATGAAGGTGGTTCTTCCGCCGGGCAGGGGCGGGCGGCACCTTGGCGGTGGTCGCGGACAGGGGTGGGGACGCGCGATGCTCGAAGGCGGCGAGCCGGAAGGGCCGCTGACGCTATGGGGTCTGGGGCGGCACGATTGGGGCGAGATTCACTTGTGGCTGGCGACGGTGATGATCGTGTTGGTGGTGGTGCACATCTGGCTGCACTGGGGCTGGGTCAAGCGGGCGTATTTCGGATCGCCGTGTCCGCCGCAGGATGAGGTCGAGTCGTCCGGTTCCGATGAACCGTGCCCGGCCGATCGCTCGGCGTCCGAGTGAGGCTATTCGTACCGCAGGGCTTCGACCGGGTCGAGGCGCGAGGCCTTGTAGGCCGGGTAGATCCCGCTGACGATCCCGGTGATGATCGCGACGCTCAGGGCGGTGGTGATGACGGTGCTGGGCGTGTAGGGGCTGAACAGCCCGCGCGAGAGGTCCTCGATCGCCTTGCCCAGGCCGATTCCCAGGAGCACGCCGATCGCGCCGCCGATCAGGCTGATCGAGCTGCTCTCGGCGAGGAACTGGGAAAGGATGTCCGTCCGTTTGGCTCCGACGGCCATGCGGACGCCGATTTCGCGGGTCCGCTCGGTGACCGAGACCAGCATGATGTTCATGATGCCGATGCCGCCGACCACCATGCTGATGCCCGCGATGCTGTAGAAGACGATGCCGAGGATGTCGGCGTAGTCCTTGACGCCTTCGAGGAGCTGCTCCTGGCTGAAGAGTCCGAAGTCGGCCTTTTCGCCGGGTTTGATCTTGTGGCGCTTGCGGAGGAGTTTGGTGACCTGCCCGCGTCCCTCCTCGGTCAGGTCGGTGCTGCGGGTCTGGACCGAGATGGAGTGGACGCTTCGGTAGCCGAACAGGCGTTTCATGGCGGTGCTCAGCGGGACCACGACCTGCTCGTCGACGCGGGTAAAGCCCAGCGTGCCCTTCTTCTCCATCACGCCGACCACGGTGAAGGGCTTGCCCTTGATCTTGACCAACATGCCGACCGGTTCGGCGCGGCCGAAGAGTTCCTCCGCGACCTTGTGACCGAGCACCACCACGTAGGCTTCGGACTGGACGTCGCTGCGGCTGATGAACCGCCCGGCCCGGACGGTGTAGTTGCGGATGGATGAGTATTCCGGCGTCGTGCCGAGCACGCTGCACGCCATGTTGCGCGAGAAGTATTTGACGGAGGCCGCTCCGAGGACCTCAGGGGCGGCGCGGAGGACGGCGTTGCACTGGCGGACGATGGCGTCGGAGTCGGCGATGTGGAGGGTTTCGACGTCGCCGGTCGCCCGTCCACCGTTGCGGGCGGCGCCGGGAAAGACGATCAGGACGTTGGAGCCGAAGCTGCTGGCGGTTTCAAGGATTTCCTTGGTCGCGCCCTTGAGGATGGACATGGCGGCGACGACCGCGGCCACGCCGATAATCACGCCGAGCGTCGCCAGCAACGAGCGGAGCAGGTTGGTCCGGAGGGCCCGGATCGCAGCCAGGATGATTCTGAGATAGAACATGGTCACCTGTTATTCAAATCGAAGGCGGGCAGCGCCCACCCAACATTGCTTTCCGCATCCTATTCGGTCTTGGCGGCGGTCTGTCGGACCAGGGCGGCGGTTTCCTCCATGGCGGCTTGGCGCTCGCGCGGATCGGTGGGACCGTCGTGGACGATCTTGCCATCCCGCATCTGCACGATCCGCTGGGCCTGGACGGCGACGTCGTGCTCATGGGTCACGATCACCACGGTGACGCCCTGCTGGTGCAGTTGATGGAAAATCTGCATGATCTGGGCTCCGGTCCGCGTATCGAGGTTGCCGGTGGGTTCGTCGGCCAGGATGACTTTCGGGTTGTTGACGATGGCCCGGGCGATGGCCACCCGCTGGCGTTCGCCGCCGGAAAGTTCAGCCGGGACGTGGCGGGCCCGTTCGGCCAGACCGACCTTTTGCAGGGCGGCCATGGCCGCTTCGTGCGTGCGGATGCGCCGGGCGTAGAACAGGGGCACCGCGACGTTCTCAGCCGCGCTGACCCGCGCGAGCAGGTTGAACGTCTGGAACACAAAGCCGATCCGCTGATTGCGGGTCTCGGCGAGTTGGCTTTCGGAGAGTTTGCCGACCAGCAGGCCGTCGAGATAGTAGCTGCCCTTGGTCGGGCGGTCGAGGCAGCCGAGGATGCCCATCATAGTGCTCTTGCCGGAGCCGGAGGGTCCGGTGATGCTGACAAACTCGCCGGCGCCGATCTTCAGGTCCACCCCGTCCAGGGCGCGGACGTCGGTCGCTCCCATATGGTAGATCTTGTGCACGTCCGCCAGTTCGATCAGGCATTTGGCGGCTACGCGGTCCGATTCGCGGCTGCGGCTGGCCGTTTGGGTCTGGGGCACTAGTCCTTGTCTCCCTCGTCCTCTTTCATTTTCTGGGGCAGGCGGATGTAGACCTCCTGGCCTTCCTTCAGGTCGCCGGTCTCGATCTCGATCCGTTCGGGCCCGGCCAGGCCGAGCTTGACCGGCATGAACCGCGGTTCGTCGCCGTCCTTTTCGCCGGGCACGTAGACGCCGTGCTGCTCGTTCTTGATCTTGATGGCCTCGATATCGACCAGCAGGACGTTCTTGCGGGTCCACGCGGTGAAATCGACGTTGGCGTGCATGCCGAGCATGAGTTTTTCGCGGGCGGCGGCTTCGAGTTCGATACGCACGGTGTAGGTCACGACGTTGTTGGCGACCTGCGGGTGCGGATAGATGCGTTCGACGGCGCCGGAGAAGGTTTCCTCCGGGAAGGCGTCGACCGTGACCTTCACGTTGCTGGCGGACTGGAGGATATTGACGTCCTCCGCGGTGGTGTCGCGTTGGGCCCCGTCGGCTGGGCGGGTGGCCAGGTGCGCGCCGTCACTGGAGGGGGCGAGATCCCGCACGCGGCCGATGTCCGCCTCGTCGACGTCCGCCTCGACGTAGAGCCGGCTCAGGTCGGCGATGGTCATCATGGTGGTCCCGCCGGTGACGGTGGTGATGCCGCTGGCAATGATCTGGCCTTCCTGGACCAGCACCTGCTGGACCTGGCCGTTCATCGGGGAATAGACCTTGGTTTCGCGAAGGCGCTTGTTTGCCTGGTCGAGGGCGACGTTGGCCATTCGCACGCCCTGCTCAGCCAGTTTCACGCGGGTCCGGGCCTGCGAGACCAGCAGGCTCTTGTTGAGCGCCTCGCGGATGCGCCCGGCCTGGAGCAGGATATTGGCACGGGCCTGCCACATGGTCATCAACGCGGTCTGGTACTCCACCCGGCCGGTGTAGCCCAGATCGCCGCCGTTCGACTCGTTCGAGAGCACCTTGGTTCCTTCATCCACGAGCCGGCTGACCGCCAGGGCCTCGGCTTCGGCCAGGGCCACGGTTCTCTCGCAGGCCCGCACCAGCAGCTTGGCCCCGTCGCTGACCAGTTCGAACTCGGGGTCCAGCAGCGGCGCGGGCTCGATGGCGTCTTCGGCGACGATCGGGAAGGCGGCCAGCACGCCGGCCTTTTCCTGGCGATAGAGTTCCTGCTGGCGGAACTCGAGGGTCACCCTCCGCAGTTCGGCCCGCGTGGCGTCGAGGCTGGCCAGGGCCAGTTCCATCGCCGTCAGCCAGTCCTTGTGGATCTGGGCCGCCGCCTGCTGCTCAAGCTGAAGACTTTCATCGGTGCGGGCCTTCTCGGCGGTGGCGTTGCTGACCACCAGTTCCTCGTCGGACGGGTCCAGTTCGATCAGCAGATCGCCCTCGCGGACCATGTCGCCGGGCTCGAAGAAGACCTTCAGCACGGTGCCGCTGGCCTTGGACTTGATCTCCCGCGGCTTGGAGGCCGGTTCGATGGTGCCGGTGGCCCCGATCGGAATCTCCAGGTCGCCGACCTCGATCTTGGTGATCAGAGGCTTTTCCCAGGAAAGTGCCGTGCTCTTGCGCTTCTGGTACCAGCTATAGACCAGAAATCCCACCACGAGCAGAACGACCAGCGTGATGATATGTTTCTTCCGCATTATGCTCCCTGTGCTGACAACGTGGAGTCCGCAGGCCGGTCAAGCCGCCTTGCGGGTCCGGCGGGTGATGGTCGCGCCGCATGCGGGGACCGCTCGTTCGCCGACTGTCTTCAGGCGTAACGCACAATTATAATACTCACGAATCCGAATGGACACAAAATTACCTTTCGCTTGCGCAGCCGGATCCGCATCGCAACGACGGCTCTACCTCTTGTACGTCGTCACGGGGTTCTGAAGTTTCATGAGTTTTTCGCTGATCCGTCCTGGTGCGAGATTGAGTCCACGTTTGCGGCTGCCATCACCGCACCTCTGTATGGCGACGGCCATGGCGAGACCGTCGGCTTCGGCGGAGCAAAGCAACGGAAAGGTGTACCCGCTGATGTCCTCCTCGGCGGTCGGTGCCTTGGGACGGCCTCGAAAGTTGTAGAAATGTCGTATGACTGAGACACCTGCCGCAAGGATGTCCGCCTGAACTCCAGCCGATGACTGTGCCTCGGCAGGGGCGCACTGCGGACGATTGGCGGAGGGGGTTTGGCCGTCGTTGGTGCTCAGAGCTGCTTGGATCAACGTCCGGCGGATATAGTACCGGTACTAGCTGCCGAGCTGGGCTGGGACGGGCCGATTCCAGGCAGGGTGTTGACTTTCAGGTCTGGTTCAGGTATGGTGCTGGTATGACGCAGATCGGGTCGGACAGGTCGGATTTGCTGGTGGTGGACCGCGTCGAGCGGGAGTTGCGGGGGGCGCTGCGGGATTTGTCCGGGCCTTCGGGCGGCAAGCTGCCGGAAGAGCGGGAGTTGGCTCGGCGGTACGGGGTCAGCCGCGAGTCGGTCCGCCAGGCGATGGCCCGGCTGAAGCGAGAGAACCTGGTCCGGTCGATCCGGGGCAAGGGAACGTTTGCCATTTCGCCGCGGCGGACGGCGACGGTGGTCCACCTGGTGACCTCGGGGCCGCTGGAGCAGTACAACATGATGGCGGCTGGGGTGCTCAGCGAGGTGCTCAAACGCCGGGGACTGACCTCTCATCTGGCGTGCTCAAGAGACCCAGCGGCGGAGTGGGATGCAATCATCAACGGCTTTCGGGACGGACTGGGCATGATCCTGGTGGGGGCGTTCGAGCGGACGACGGTCGAGGCGCTGATCTCACGCTGCGAACTGCCGGTGGTGCACGTCTCGGACCTGCGGGAGCCATTCCGCAGCTCGCCGGTCTGTGACGCGGTGGTCAACGACAACGTGGCTCTGGCCTGCGGCGCGACGGAGTACCTGATACGTCAGGGGCACCGGCGGATCGCCCTGCTTGGGTGGGATTCTGACTGCTGCTGGGATCGGGAGATGATTCGCGGTTACAGCGATACCCTGCGGGCGCACGGCATCGATCCGCGTCCGGAATGGCGGCTTGAGATGCCCTCGTCCAGACGGAACGAGGACGATCCACAACGCAGGCTGGCCCAGGCGGAGCGGGTGCATCGCACGGTGGCGGGTTGGCCGGTGGGACAGGAGCCGACGGCTTTGGTGCATTTTGGAGCCGATGAGATCGGCATGCGCGACGCGATCGACGAGTATCTGGGCAGCCGCTTTGCCGGGCAGGTGATGGCGATGACGTACTGGGAACTGTTGCTGATGGGCTACCGGGGCACATCGGACGCCACGGCGGCGGCGGTCCGGTTCGAGGATATCGCGGAACGGGCGGTGGAAGTGCTGCTGAACCGACAAGAGGATACAGGTCCGCCGGTGCGGGAGATCCGCGGCCGGGCGTTCTTGTGCGAACGGCGAGGCGGAGTGTGGAGGCCACAGCGATGATGATTTCGAATTTCGGAAGGCGTTGTCGGTGGGCTGGTTCGCGGCGATCCACCACGGCCGGTGGCACAGTGAGGGCCTCGGGTTTCACACTGATCGAGTTGCTCGTGGTGGTGGCGATCATCGCGGTGCTGGTGTCGATGCTGCTGCCGGCGCTGGCGTCGGCCCGCAGCCTTGCCCAGCGAACCGCGTGCGCCTCGAACCTGCGGATGATCGGCGTGGGGTACATGGCCTACGCGCAGGAGTACACGTTCTTCCCGACCGGGCTGATGATCGAGTGGGTTCCAGGAACGAACAACCGCACGTTCCTGCTGGATGTCATTGAGGAGGAGCCGGCGCGGGCGCTGAATCGCCTGATCGCTGACGAACCCTGTGCGGAGGTGTCGCAGGACATCAAGGCTGAACCTCTCAAGCAATCGGTGTGGCGATGTCCGACGATCGAGGCCACAGATTGGACACTGTACTGGGAAGCATGGAATAAGAGAATAGGTTTTCGTCCGCCGGGTTTTGGCTACATGTTCCAGGCCGGGCTGAACACAGGTCCGGGCTATCGATACTTCGGCTGGAGTTCGCCGTCGAAACCGGAAGACCCGATGGGTCCAATGGTGGCGGACCGGTTGACCAGCGGCTGGGTGGTGCCGCCGACGTACTGGAACAGCAACCACAGAGGGAGCGGCACGCAGGGCGTGGCGGGCATCAATCAGTTGTACAGCGACGGCCACGTGAGGTGGCACGATTCATCCGAGTTCTCGTCGGGCGCGCCGGCTTCGGGCTGGACGTACGCCCACGGCCACGACTGGCCGCACTACTACTGGGTCGAGCGTCCGTAGAACGCGTTTGCGACTTTCCTGAATTTGGAGCACAATTGATGAGACAATGGTGGCTATCCGTGTCGGTTGCGCTGCTTGCCTCGTTGCCGGTCGCAGCGGAGAAGACCCTGCCGATGATTACGATCGAAGGCGACAAGTTCGTCGCCGACGGCAGGGAGTTCAAGATATGGGGATTCAACCAGGGCGGCGGGCTGCACCTGGGCGACCTGCACCTTCAGGAGCAGGCCGATCAACTGGAGTTTCTGGGGGTGAACATGCTGCGGCTGCACGCGATCGACTGGACGACGTGCGGCGATTCGCCCGGGCCGAACAATGAGCCGCTGGAGACCGGGCTGCGGCCGTGCGGGGCGAACCTCAAGAGCACGCGAGGCCTGGTGAACGTCGATAAGTTCTACCGGTTCCTCGACGCGATGCGCGAGAAGGGCATCTATGTAGCCATCACGCTCAGCGTGTGCAGCCACATCGGGCCGGGCGACGTGAGCATTCTTGAGACCACGCCCGAAGACGCCAAGGCCTGGGTCGATGCGATCAACAAGCTGAACACCCCCGGGCCCGACCTTCAGCTCTACAAGAGCCTGCCCGCGATCGACGAGCGGGCGCTGCTGCTCCGCAAGGAATGGGCAACCGACCTGCTCTCGCTGCGGAACCCCACCACGGGAGTGAAGCTGGCTGAGGACACCCAATTGGCCTTTTTCAACACGGCCAACGAAAATTCCTCGTGGGGCACGTTCTATCGCAACGCATTCTTCAAGAACCTCCCGCCGTACTTCATGGCCAAGTTCGTCGCCAAATGGAACGAGTTTTTGCGGGACAAGTACGGCAGCGACGAGCAACTGGCGGAGGCCTGGAAGCAGGAGGGCAAAAAGGGTCTCCTGCCCGGCGAATCGCTGGTCGACGGAACGGTGCGGCCTCTACCGGTTGACGCCATCGCCTGCACGGAGGAAGAACTGCCGGAGAAGTCTTTCGGCGTGTTCTGCGAAGCCCGGCGTCTGGATTTCGTCCGGTTCACCTTCGAGCTGGACGCCGCCCATCAGCGGATCATGCGCGACCACTACCGCTCGCTCGGCTGGACGCGGCCGACCATCTACAGCGACAACGCCATCGGGATCGGCCCCGACACCGGCCACATGTGGCTGGCCAGCGATCTGATGCCGTACATCGAGGAGCATCCGTACGACGAGGCGTATTACGACGTAGTCCGGGCTGAGAAGGTCCGGATCTGCACCTACTGCGGTTCGAATTTCCTGACCGCCGACGGCGCGGACCGGCCGATATGGGGCAGCGAGTTCCGCGAAGGGACAGGCACGCTGAGCTGGACGCGGATTCCCATGCCCATGTACGCCGCGATGTACCACAGCCTGCAGGGTCGCGACGGGCTGACCTGGCACGTGTGGGACATGATGCGGTACCGGATGCTGGATGACCCGATGCCGATCTTCGAGAACAGCGGCTGGCACTGCAACTGGGATTACGCGTGGCAGTTCAGCTACCGGGCGGCCGGTCGGCTGTTCAAATCGTGCGAGATCGAGCCGCTGCCCAAGGGCAGCCCGTTCCTGATCACGTTCATGGACTGGCAGGGCAACGTCAACAACGACCAGGTCTACCGCCGCGGCGGCGACGATCAGACCGCGATCCTGCGGATCAACACCGAACACTTCCGTACGGTGGTCTCGCCGATCGCCCGCGCGGTGGACTTCAGCGACGTGACGGTGAACCTGACCAGCGATCAGATCAACACCGTCTACGTCGAGAAACTCTCGGACGACGCCTACGAAGTGACCGCGATCGGCACGACCGGCGGCATGGTCCAGGGCCAGAACAGCGCGCTGCACCCGCGGCTGTTCGTGACCGGCGACGTGACGTTCAAGGGCCGCGCGATCGACCACATCGAGCACATCGATCGCCTCGGACGGCTGATCGAGACGGTGGCGGGCACCGGCGCCGCGATGCCGTTCGTCAACGGCGTCCGGCTGTACCGGGTCCACCTGCGGTAGTTTTCCAGAAGGAGCATCCGAATGAACCGAATTCTGATCGGCGTCGTTGTCCTTTTCTGCACGGCCTGCGCTTCAGCCGAGCCGCCCACCGTCGCGCCGGTGCGAGAATTGCCCATGATCACCATCGACGGCGGGCGGTTCGTCGCCGACGGCAAGGAGTTCAAGATATGGGGGTTCAACCAGGGCCGCGGCCTGAACCTCTCGGACTATCATCTGCGGAAATCGGTCGATCAGCTCGAGTTTCTCGGGGCCAACGTGCTGCGCCTGCACGCGATCGACTGGACGTTCTGGGGCGAGTCCGACGCGAAGGGGAACGCAGTGTCCTCGGGTCTGCGGCCGTGCGGGACGGATCGCACGAACACGCGCGAGCTGGTCAACGTGGACAAGTTCCACCGCCTGATGGACGCGCTGCGCGAAAAGGGCATCTACGTGGCCATCACGCTGACCGTCTGCCAGAACTTCGTGCCGGGCGACGTATCGGTGCTCGAGACAACGGAGCCGGATGCCCAAGCCTGGTCGCAGGCGGTGGCCGAACTCAACGCCATGGATGACGGTTCGCAGATCCACGTATTCAAGGTCCTGCCGGTGTTCGACGAGCGGTCGCTGGCCCTGCGCAAGGAATGGGCGGCGAACCTGCTGAACCTGCGGAATCCGACGACCGGGCTGACACTGGCCCAGGACCCGCAACTGGCGTTGCTGAACGTCGTCAACGAAGGATCGAGCTGGAGTACGTTCTTCCGCAACAACCACATGGCGCACATGCCCGAGTACTTTCTGGACAAGGTCAAGGCGCGGTGGAACGGATATCTGAAGGACAAGTACAACGGCGATGAGCCACTGGCGGCTGCCTGGGCTCAGGAGGGAAAAAAGGGACTGCTCGACGGCGAGTCGCTTGGGTCGGGCACGGTGAGACTGCTGCCGCTTGACCCGGTCTCGCTGCCGAAGGAAGAAGTGGAGGAAAAGGGTTTCCCCGGTTTCTCGGATGCCCGGCGGACGGACTACATTCGGTTCCTCTGGGAAATGGACGCCGAGCACCAGCGGACGATGCGCGAGCACTTCGCCGCCCACGGCTGGACGCGCCCGAGCAGCTACTGCGACACGGTGGGCATCGACGGGACCACCGGCCAGTGGTGGATGGACAGCGACCTGATGCCGTACGTCGAGGACCATCCCTACGACGAAGCCAACATCGACATCTTCCACTGGGGCTGGATCCGCCTGTACAAGTACCCGGGGGCGACGTTTCTCGTCCCGCGCGGCGGAGCCGACCGGCCGCACTGGGCCAGCGAAATCCGCGAAGGGTCGGGCTGGCTGAGCTGGACGCGGATTCCGTTTCCGCTGTTCATCGCCGCGTATTACTCGCTGCAGGGACGCGACGGAGCGACCTGGCATGTCTGGTCGATGGACCGCGAGCACTACCTCAACGAGACGACTATGGCCGACGACCTGAGTTGGTGTCACTGCAACTGGGACACCCCATGGCTCTACGTTTACCGGGCGGCCGGACGGCTGTTCAGATCGTGCGAGATCAAGCCGTTGCCGGCCGGCCACGAGGCCCTGGCCCGCTTCGCCGACTGGGATTGCCAGGACGCCAACTTCCAGAACGAGCGGGTCGTTCGCATCCACGGCGAGAACCGGGCCATCCTGACCGTCAGCACCGATCATTTCCGGGCGGTCACCTCACCCTATCCACAAAAGAAGGAGTTTTCCGACCTGGCGGTCGATATTACCTCCAGGACGATCAATACGGTGATTGTCGAGAAGATCAGCGATCGGCTCTACGAGGTGACGGCCGTCGGCAAGGCCGGCGATATGAAGCAGGGCGAGAACATCATGTTCAAGCCCATGACGAGCGTGGCGGGAACGGTGACGTTCAAGAACGGAACCATCGCGTCGATCGAACACGTCGACCACACGGGCGTGGTCTACGAGACGGTCGAGGGCGACGGCTCGGCCATGCGGTTCGTGCCCGGCGTCCGGCTGTACCGGGTCCACCTGCGGTAGCGCCGCCTCCAAAGGAGAGGAAGTCGGCATGGACGCGAACGGTCAGCCGTGGTTCGGGTTCTCCTATTACGCCTACGTGCCCAGCGAGCTGGAGCTCGAGGACCGCGACGGTTCGCTTCGCCGCCGGTTGTTCACCACGGCGTGGGAACTGATCCCCGACGACCTGAAACCCTACTCGCGGATGATCCCGTTCTTCATCGGCTCAGCGGAAGGGTTCCTCAGCTTCGGCGGCGCCAGCCGGCAACAGATCCGCCGGGAAATCCTCGAACTCTCGGACCAGCACGCGATCCCCATCCACCCGTACATCCGCATGGCCTTCGACCGCAACTGCCGCGAGTGGCACGCCGACATGGAGGTGCCGCTGGGCGACCTGGAGCGGATGTTCGGCGAGCACGAGCACCTGCTCGGGGTCCATATCGGCGAGATGGCGGGCGAAGCGGGCTTCTTCGCTGAGGAACGGGCCTACCTGATGCGGACGATCGAGCTGGCCGCCCGCTACGGCAAGACGGTGAGCCTGTGGGACCACGCGAACCTCTGGCAGGTGCTGCTGCTGGATGAGGAATTCGTCGACCTGATCCGGCGGTGTCCGAAAACGTTCGTGCCGCTCTGGGAGACCAACGGGGCCAAGACCGCCTACGCCGACCAGGGCATGCCGTTCGGCCTGTGGGCCTCCGGTTTGGTCGAGCGCTGGGGCGTCAACCCGCAGGCCGGCTGGTACTGGTTCGAATCGGGCTTCCGTGAGATGTGGAGCGGGCGGTCAATGTCCGGCAGCGAAGCCAAGGCGCCGGACGTGCTGTGGAGCTTGATGTCGGCCCTCGGCGCGTCGGCGGGAGCCCAAGCCTACTTCTTCGAGGGAACCGAGGGGTGGTTCTGGAACTTCCGCGGCAAGTTCAACGAGTCCGCAGATGCCGAGTGGGATCCGGACGTCGGCTCGATCAAGAAGGTCAAGCTGCCGCAAACGCTCGACCTGACCGAGACGTTCAAGCGGGCGATCCACCCGACGCTCAAACGGCTGCTCGAACCGGGTGCGATCCCAACCCGGCAGCAGGTCCTCGAACAGGTCAAGGTCATCTACCGCACCAAATGGCTGCCCGACGACACCACGCCGGTATGGAACCCGGAGATGTTCCGCCGGATGAGCTGGGCCACCGGCATGTACGACGACCTGGCCACGCTGCCGTCGTTCTGGTCGCTGCCCGCCGAACAGAAGAAGTTCTACATGGGCCATCTTTACCCAGCCACCTACGGCGTCACGCACGGCAGCGACCTGGTGCCCAAGACCTCGCGATACTACTGGATTCCCGTCGTCTCCAAGTATGCCGACCCGTCGCTCCTGCCGCCGGACAAGCTGGTGGTCGAGTCCGGGCAGTTCAAAAAAGAGGACGAAGCCAAGCGGTTCTTCGACCAGAATGTGCCGCGCCAGGACAGCGGTTCGGCGTGGGTCGCCTGCGTCGGCCGAAGCGTCTATGTCTTTAATCGCCACGAGAACCAGCCGGTCGACGATGAGTTTCACTGCCGGATCGGCGGGTTCCAACTGTCCGGCCGCATTCCCGCCCTCGCGTTCCTGCTGGCCACGGACGATGGGACGGGCCTGTCGATTTACGTCAACAACTTCATCGGTGTGCTGGACGAGCGACAGATGGAAATCCAGATTCGCTCGCCGCGACCCTTCGAGGTCTCACTTGCGCCGGCGGACATCCGTTCCGACGTGAAGACCTCCCCTGACCACACGACAGCCGAGTTCCGCCTGACGTTCAACGGATCGGCTGAACTCCGGGTCGCCGTCTGCTGACGGACGTTGCCGCTCCTGCCGAACCGGTCGGACCGTTTTCAGTAAATCTTAGCCCGGGCGCCCAGATCGCCGTTTCGGTCGATCATTCCGTTGCTGTTCCAGGAATCGGCGTCATAGTCGAAGCCGCGGCTGTAGCCGCTGTAGCTCGCGCAGCCGCCCAGCGTCAGCAGGGCCAGAAGCAAACCCCCGCCCAACCATCGAATTATCCCCCTCACGCCTCGCATCGCACACCTTCCTCGGATGGGCGTCTCGAAGCACTGTTCCACTCATCCAGTTAATTGTATGCGTCGCGGTATGTGCCGCGACCCCTTTCAAAACGTCACTTCTCTTCGAATAGCGTTCCTGCCAACAGCTTTGTTTGTTATACTATTCATGCAATCCAAGCCATTCTGTACCCGGGAGAGAATGTATGGCTGTACTCATTCTGGGCTTGATCGGTTTGCCATGCTTCTGCAGTTCCGCCGCCGCAGCGGACCAGCCCGTGGTGCGATGCATCTATCTGGTGCCTGCCGATCGCAAACCGTGGCCTGAGTTTCCGGAGCGGCTCGATGCATGGATTCAGTATGCCCAGTGGTATTTCGCATGTCAGTTAAGGGGACACGGCCACTCATGGCGGACTTTTCGCTTTGAGAAAGATCGCAAGGGGCGAGCCAGGTTCAGCCTGATCCGTACTCAGCGTTCCATGAAAGAGTTGATGACATGGAATGCCTCGAAACAGGCATACGCCGAGTTCCTTGATGGAATGGCGGAGTCCAGCCGAGTTGCATGGCGGCGATCTATTGTGGTTATTTTCCGTGAAACACTGGAGATGGAGTCGGATGGAGCCTTGTACTGGGGGGGCACGAGAGGCGGAGGAGACCTTGCGTACGTGAGTACCGCATCGCTAAGGCTCGGACGGCCGGAACGGTTCAACAGCAATGAGGAGTACGCTGGCAGAGTCTTGCCGGAACTTGCGGAGGCGGTCAAACAGGGGCATGGCGACAGAGAATTACTGTCGCGTCCACTCAAGGAGCGTGCATTGCCGGCACACCTGGGCTCAACCCTTGGGTCGATCAGTGGAGACTGTTACGGCGCTCTTCTCCACGAACTCGGCCATGCATTTGGCCTTCCGCATACTGGGGAACTGCCAGTGGTTCCTGATCTCCAGAAAGAGGTCAGTTTCAGAAATGCAGGATGGTTGATGAGAACCCACTGGAGGCTTCGAGGCAATCTCGTTCGTGGAGTCCGCGACGCGTGCGCCGGGCTCACGGGTGAAGAGGCAGATGTACTGGCCAGAAGTCCCTTCTTCAACAAGATACTTGATCGAAGGGAAGTGAAAGAGCTTGACCGAGGGTGTGGAGACATGAGTGTCGTGTCCCGCAGGCCGGCGATTGGCCTGGATGGTCGCGTCATGCACGATGAAGGAGGGCAAGTGGTGATTCAGAGCGTGAGCGGCAGTGGCGCCGAGTGATGCCACACGGCGAAGACGGCGGGTGAACCTGACGTTGCCCGTCAGAACCACCGGCCCTACGAGAGCGTGGTCCGGTCAGATTTCGCGGTCGACCGCCTCAGCGACGCGGGCGAGCTGGTGCATCAACTCGGCGAAGGCGTCGCTCTTGACGGACTGGGCGCCGTCGGTCAGGGCGTGCTCCGGATCGCTGTGAACTTCGATGATCAAGCCGTCCGCCCCCGCGGCGATCGCGGCCCGGCACATCGCCGGCACCATGTAGGCGTGGCCGGTGCCGTGGCTCGGGTCGATGATGATCGGCAGGTGGCTCTCCCGCTGCACAGCCGGGATGATGCCCAGGGCCAGCGTGTTACGGCAGTATTCCTCGAAGCTGCGGATGCCGCGCTCGCAGAGGATCACGTTCGGGTTGCCCGCCGTCATCACGTACTCCGCGGCGAACAGGAGCTCTTCCAGCGTCGCGCTCCAGCCTCGCTTCAGGAGCACCGGCTTGGGCTGCTGGCCGACCGCGCTCAGGAGCCGGAAGTTGTGCATGTTCCGCGCGCCGACCTGAAGGATGTCGGCGTGGTGGGCGACCCGGCTCACGTCCGTCTCGCTGAGCACCTCGGTCACGATCGACAGGCCCGTCCGCTCGCGCGCCTCAGCCAGGTACTCCAGCGCCTCTTCGCCGAGCCCCTGGAACGCGTACGGGTTGGTCCGCGGCTTGAACGCTCCGCCGCGCAGGGCCGTCCCGCCCGCCGCTTTGACCGCGTCGGCGATTTCGATGATCTGGCGGCGACTCTCGATGCTGCACGGCCCGGCGATGACCGCGAGCTTGTGCCCGCCGACGGCGAAGCCGGTCTCCTTGATCTGGACCACCGTCCGTTCCCGCTTGACCTCGCGCGAGGCGATCTTGTACGGAGCCAGGATCGGAACGATCCGCTCGACCATCGGCGCGGTCTCAAGCCGGCCCTTGTCCGCCATCCGCTTGTCGCCGATCGCCGCCACCACCGTCCGGTCGGTGCCGCGTATGACGTGGTCGCGCAGGCCCATCTCGCGGAGAAGTTGGACCACGTGCTCGATGCTTTCCGGGCTCGCCCCGGGTTCCATGACGATAATCATGCCGCGTCCTTTCCTGAAGTCCGATCCGCAATTATAGTCGGCGGCGGAGGGTCTGCAAACGGTGCAGTTGACAGAGGCGGCGTCGCTGAGGCGGCCGAAGGCGGATCATTCGTACCCGCACTGGTACTGGTCGTAGTTCTCGGCGTACTCGATCAGCCACTCGTCGGTCGATTCGTAGATCTGCGCGAGATAGTCCATGCATGGGTAGCGAATGGGAAAATGGAGAAAACTGGGCGATAGCTGCTGCATGGCGGTGGCCCGGTCGTCGCCGGCGATCAGCATGCGGTAGACCGCCGACACCCCGCCCGTCCGGTCGGCCCCGCCGAGGCAGTGGATCAGGATCGGGTACTGGGCCGTCTGGAGCGTCTCCACGATCGCCTCGAGCAGCTCCGGCTCGGGCAGCGAGCGGCCGCTCATCCGGAAATCGACCAGCGTAACACCCATCTCCTGACAGATTTGGGCCTCTTCATCGTACCAGGGATCGCCGGCGTGGTACCCCCGCAGGTTGATCACCGTCTTGAGGTCGAGCAGGTCGATCGCGTTCTCCAGCTCGAAACCGGTCGGCTGAGCGCTGCGGTAGGCCTTGCCCGGATCCAGCTCGTGCAGATTAAACGGCAGGTCCAGCCCGGAAAACAGAAACCGGGCGTCGGTGCACCCAACCAGCGTCGCCGCCAACAAAAGAACGACCGGAAAAGTGCGCAATCCACGACGGCTGACGGAACAGAATTGGGATCCCATACTCTCTGCGTAGCTCCTGTGTTTCCTATCCGGCGTCGCCGCCCGAAGCGGCGATCGGGGCCTGTCATTATTGTAACCTTGATTGGCTGCGTGTCTACGGGCATGAGGTATTCGAGTTGTCGGCGTGCTGGAGGTTTGCTATGATCGAAATCGCGTGTGGGAGTTGAACTATGCCCAAGCTGACGCTGAGCATGGACAACGAGACGATCGCCCTGGCCCGGGAACTGGCCGCCGCGAGCGGCGTCAGCGTCTCGAACATGGTGGCGCGAATGATCCACGCAATGAAACGGCCGCCGCTTGGCAAGATCAGGATCGGCCCGATCGCACGACGGGCTTCCGGTCTTATCCGGATGGCGCCCGATGAGGATGAGCGGGAAACCCTCGCCGACGCCCTGATCGACAAGTACGAGTCGAGCAAGTGAACGTTCCAGAGGACATGAGTTCCTTCGTGTCTTGTACGAACCAAGCGGTTTGCGGTGCGTCTGATCCTGGATCGCCATCCGTGCAACGGAGCCCATCCTGGCTTCTGACTTCTGTATCCTTCTACCCGCGCGGTTCGATCTTTTCCATTCCGCCCATGTACGGCCGCAGAGCCTGCGGCACCGTCACCGAGCCGTCGGCGTTCTGGTAGAGCTCCAGCAGCGGGATCAGGATGCGCGGCGAGGCGATCACCGTGTTGTTCAGCGTGTGGCAGAAATGAATCTTGCCGTCGGCGTCGCGGTACCGCATGTTCAGACGCCGGGCCTGGAACTCATAGAATCGCGAGGCGCTGTGCGTCTCGCTGTAGGCCTGGCGCGACGGCATCCACGTCTCGATGTCGAACTTCTTGACCTGCCCGATGCCCAGATCGCCCGTGCAGACCGCCACTACGCGGTACGGCATGCCGAGCGCCTGGACCACCGCTTCGGCGTTGGCCAGGATCTCATCATGGAACGCGACACTCCTGCCCTCGTCAGCCGGCCCCACGATCACCTGCTCGACCTTGTCGAACTGGTGGATGCGGTAGATGCCCGCGGTGTCCTTGCCGTACGTGCCGGCTTCGCGCCGGAAACAGCTCGACAGGGCCACGAACTTCTTCGGCAGCGCCGCCTCGTCGAGAATTTCGTTGGAGTGATACGCCGTGACCGGGACCTCAGCCGTTCCGACCAGGTAGACGCCGTCACGCTCGCAGGCGTAGGCCTGCTCCTCGCCCCCGGGAAAATACCCGGTGCCGCGCATGACCTCCTCGCGGACCAGCAGCGGCGGGGAGATCGGCAGATATCCGCGGCTGATCATGTGGTCCATCGCCAGCCGCAAGACCGCCCAGTGCAGCATGGCCCCAGCCCCGGTGAGCATGTAGCTGCGGGTGCCCGCCAGTTTGACCCCGCGCTCCACGTCGATCAACCCGAGCTTCTCGCCAAGCTGAACGTGGTCGAGCGGCTCAAAGTCAAACTCGCGGACCTGGCCCACCCGCCGCAGCTCGACGTTCTCGGTATCGTCCTTGCCCAGCGGCACGTCCTCGGCCGGGATCTGCGGCACGCGAAGCATCAGCCGATCGAACTCCGGCGCCAGTTCCTCCTGACGGGCGGTCAGGTCCTTCTCGCGCTTCTTCAATTCGCTCATCTCGTCGATGAGCCGCTTCTTATCCTCAGCCGGAGCCTTGGCGATTTGCTTGCCCGCGGCGTTTTTGGCCGTCTGAATGTCCTGAAGATCCTGCTTGATTTGCTTAAGCTGCGAATCAATCTCCAAAAGCCGATCCACGTCGCACTCGATCCGCTTGACCTGCGCCGCCCACTTCACCTTGTCCGGGTTCTCCCGGATAAACCGGATGTCCAGCATGTCTGATCCTCGTTTCCTAAAAAAGGGGACATTCTACTTTTTCGTCCCCGTTTCTGTGTTTCCAACACTGCCAAGGGGTCAAAAAGTAGAATGTCCCCTTTTTTGGTCTGAGTTATTATCGGTCATTATCGCTTGGATACGTCGGCGAATCTCGGGCGACGCGAGGCGGTCGAGGAGCGATTCGAGTGTTTCCTCGCGGCCGTCGGCGCGGGCTTGGTGGTGCAACTGTTGCATCATTCGGTCGCGGCGGCGGGCGAAGGCGGCGAAGTGTTGTTCGAGCTGGTCGGCTGAGAAAGTGGCCAGGGGGTCCTTCTCGCCGAGTTGGGCGACCGCCCAGTCGAAGATGCCGCGGGCATCGGGTGCGAACCGATAGAGGGCGGCGAGGGCGGCGACCCGCTCGCCGAGGCTTGCCAAACGGTCGTAAAGTGTCTCAGGTAAAGCGGTTAACGCATCGACACGGGCCCGATCGGCGTCGAGCTTTTCCTTGAGCCGCTGCTCGTCATCAGCCGGCGCCTGACCCGGTCGGACCAGCCGGGCGGGGGGGATGACCATGGTCTTAACGCCAATGCCGGCGAAGTTGATGCGGATGCGCCGGGCGGTCTGTCCGGGGTATAATTCAATGCCGATGATCCGGCCGATGCCCCATTCGGGCCGAACCGGATTGGCCACCGCGTCGCCTTCTCGCCAAGGCTGATCCATGGACTATCCTGTGCTGCAACCTCTGAAATTTCCCCGACATACGGCGTTTAACGGCCGTCGCAGGGGGTTGGGAATCATTTAAGTTTTCCTTCGTGTACGTCCGAATAAATTCTAATCAAGGAAATCGTTTTTTCAGGGCAAAAATGGCGCGAAAATCAGCTATTGCAGCGATATCGGTGCTCTGCGGCCTGTTTGTGGGCTGTCAGCAGGTCAACCAGGATCTCGCCGAAGGGGTCCGTCGGGGCGAGAGGTACTACCGTCAGGGCAACTACACAGCGGCTGAGCAGACGCTGACGCAGGCGATCAACGCCGACCGCAGCTCGCCGGTGGCGGCTGAGGGGTACTATATTCGTGGCTTAACTCGGCTTAAGCGGGGGCAGATCAACAACGCCGAGAGCGATTTCGTCTGCGCGATCGAGTTGGGCGACCGGGACGAGATCAAGACCAACTGCCAGGTGTGTCTGGGGTCGATCGCCTACGAGCGGGACAACTTCAGCAAGGCCTACGCCTACTACATGCTGGCCAGTCAGCACCTGGTTCAGATGAGCCCGAACGACTGGGTGCTCTACCGCCTGGGTGACGCGGCGCAGAAGGTGGGCAAGTGGCAGGAGGCGCGGAAGGTTTTCGCCCGTTTGATTCGGGATTTTCCGGACAGCGAGGCGGCCAAGTCGGCCCGTAAGCGCTTGAACTACAGCTACTTTACGATCCAGGCGGGGGCGTTCAACAAGCACAGCAATGCCTCGGACCGGCTGGATCAGCTTCAGCGGGCGTCGATTCCGGCGCGGGCCGAGGTGATCCCGCGGGGGGCGTCGACGCTGCAGGTGGTCTACGTGGGCAAGTACAGCAACTTCAAGTCGGCACAGGAAATGCTGGATAAAGTAAGAATGGTCGTACCCGATGCGCGGATCGTGCCATAATCGATCGCCATCAGTGTTATTTATAAGCTGGGATGCAGCGTCATGAAATCGAAAGTCTTTTCCCTGTTGACGGTCTGTTGCGCGATGGGCCTGTTGTGGGGCTGCCAGGAGAAGGGTTCGGCGGTCGAGCAGCGGCAGCCGGAGCCTACGTCGGCGTTCTATCAGCCGTTTGGTCCGGGTGGAGAGATCCCGGCGATGCAGGTGAGTTTGCCGGATTACCGCCTGAACGTGGGGGACATGCTGGAGATCATCTACCACGTCAAGCACCTGGTGACGGATGAATACCGGTTCCACACCGAGGACACGATCAGCATCATGTTCCCGTACCACCCGGAGTTCAACCAGACGGTGACGATTCCGCCGGACGGGACGATCCGGCTGATGCTGGTCGGGGAGGTCAAGGTCTACGAGGCCCAGGAGGTGGAGGGGGAGACCGTCGTGAAGGGCAAGACGGTAGGGGAATTCGAACAGGAGTTGAAGGAGAAGTATTCGAAGTTCTTCAAGGACAACGACTTGACGGTGACCTTCACCGCCGCCAATACGAAGATCGAGGAGCTCAAGCGGGCGATCACCACCGCTCCTCGCGGCCAGAGCCGTCTGATGCCGGTCAAGCCCGACGGGAATATCACGCTGCCGTTCATCAAGGATATCCGTGCGTACGGCAAGACGATCGAGGAACTGCACGGCGATCTGAACGAGGCCTACGAGCGGGCGGGGCTTCCGGAACTGGAGGTGACGGTGCAGATTTTGACGGTCGCGCCGCGGAAGATCTTCGTGATGGGCGAGGTGGACCGTCCGGGGCTGATCGAGGCGGGCAACATGATCACGCTGACGCAGGCCCTATCGATGGCAGGCGGCTTGAACGTCCGTGCGGACAAGAGCAAGGTGATGGTGATCCGCCGGAAGGGGCTGCCGGTGCCGGAAGGGGTGGTGGTGGACGTGGAGGATATTCTCGAGTCGATGGTGACGGTGGACGGCAAGAAGCGGCCGTCGACCAAAGCGTGGCTCAACGACTTCTGGCTGGACGATTACGACCTGGTGTACGTGCCGCCCAGCGGCCTGACCAAGGCCAACGACTGGATCGATCAGGTCTTCACCCGCGGGGTGCGGGCGGTCATGCCGTACTCGACGAGCGTGGGATTCGGGTTTGGCTACCAGCTCTACAACGCGCCGCAGAGCGTGCGGACGCAGAACGGGAACGGGCTCGACGCCCTGGCCCCGATTTTCCAGAACATGATGACGCCGTAGAGACAAGGGGCGCGGCGGGATGTTGGTCCCGCGGTTGGAGAAGACGCCGAGGGCGGCCTAGAATTGCCATTGTTCCGGTGTGGCGGCAGTCAGAGGAATTGAGGAAGAAACACTATGCCTGAAGGTCAACCCCGTCGGACGTTGCGTGACCTGGCGAGCGTACTTTTCGCCCATTGGGCGGCGATCGTGGCGATTACCGCGGTAATCGCGGCGGCGACGTTCGCGGCGTGCACGTACTCGCAGAAGATCTACGAGTCGCGGGTGACGATGTCGGCCCGTCAGCCCCGATCGAGCGGTTCGCTGCTGCAGGAGACCCCCGATACGATCAGCCCGCTGGAGGTGTTTCTCAAACGCCAGCGGGAGATCATCTTTTCGGACCACGTGCTCAAGCGGACGGTGGCGCGGCTGAGCGATGACGCCCTGGCGGAGCAGCCGTCGGAGACGGGACCGGCGTGGGAGCAGTGGGACGCGAAGGTGCAGGCGGCGGCAGACAAGATCCCCGGCCGCGAGGCTTCGCAGTTCCGCCGTGGTGTCGAGGTGACCACGCCGGGCGGCGAGGACGTGGGGCGTTCGGAGGTTTTTACGATCGCGGTGGAGCAGCCGGGCTCGCCGGAGCGGGCGCAGCGGGCGGCGAGCATCCTGGCTGAGGAATACCTGCTTCGGGAGCGTCAGCGGCGGGCGGAGGTCGAGCAGGAGGCCCAACAACTTCTAGAGCGGCAGTTGGACGACCTGCGGACCACTACGCTGGACACGGCCGAGAGGCGATTCAACGACTTCATTACCCAGAAGGTGAAGGGCAACCTGCTGGAACTGGCCCAGTTGGGCACGGCCAACAGCGAAGTGTACCACCAGCGGATTCTGACCGCGTTCAAGCAGGACATGCTGAAGCTGGACGCGGAGATCAGCGAGTACAAGGCCCTTCAGGCGGAGGTGAAGCGCCAGGTCCCGCAAGTGGTCTTCGAGAAGGGCTTGACCAACCTGGAGGTGGGCGACCTGGAAGGCGTGGCCGTGGTGGTGCCCGAGGCGATCTTCAAGCGGAACCCGATCATCGACAAGCTCAAGAAGAAACTGGCTGACTTGCTGATTGTGCGGCACACGCTGATGGAGCAGTACAACGAGGACTACAAGCTGCTGCGGCAGAACGCGGGCGAGGTCTTTCGGACCAACGTGGCGATTCTCCAGGAGATGCTGGGCGAGCTTCAGGCGATTGACCAGCACATCGTGACGTTGGAGGCCCGCAAGGCGGAGATTGCGCGACAGGTCGAGGACCAGGAGCGGGCGGTCAACGAGGTCAGTTCGCTGTTCGTCGAGTATCAGTCGCTGGTCCGTGAGTTGGACCTGGCGAGGAGCCTGTACGAGCAGCGGCGGCACGATCTGTTGAACGCCGAGACGACGCACCTGATGGCCCAGAGCGAGATCCTGGTGACGCGGCTTGAGGATGCGACGCTGCCGGACGCGGACCGTCCGGTGCGGCCGATTTTGTGGCTGTACACGCTGGTGGCGGGGGTGGCGGGTCTGCTGCTGGGCACGAGCTACGCGTTTGTGGTTGACAGCTACGACCACTCGGTTCGGAGCATCGATCAGGCCGAGCGTTACTTCGGCCTGCCGGTGGCGGTGTCGGTGCCCGAGGTGCGAGGCGGGATCATACGGTAGAGGCGAGAGGACAGGCCATGAGCAACGGATCGGTCGGTGCGGTGGAGGTCAATCCGCGGGTCGAGGAGCACATTGCCCAATTGTGCACGAATCTGTACGTGCAGGCCGAGCCGCCGCGACGGCTGGCGATCACGGCGGCGGAGACGGGCGAAGGCAAGACGTCGGTGGGTCTGGCCCTGGCGGTGCAGACGGCGCGGACGCTGGGCCGCAAAGTGGTCTTTGTCGAAGCGAACCTGCGTTCGCCGCAAGCGGCGGGCCTGCTGGCGGTCGAGGGTCGAAAGGGGCTGATGGACGTGCTTTCGGGCGAGGCGTCGGTGGATGAGGCGGCGGTGTCGCTGGGCGAGCGGCTGCCCGACGTGATCGTGGGGGTCGAGGGCGAGGATCGCGAGACGATCGTGCGGCGAATGGGCCGCGACGACCTTGAGAAGCTGTTCAAGACGCTGGGCGAGCGGTACGAGCACGTGATTGTCGAGACGCCCGCGATCAATCATTTTCCCGAGGCCCAGGTTGTGGTGGGGCTTTGCGACCGGGTGCTGCTGGTGATCCGGGCGGGACGGACCAGCCGCGAGGCGGCGGCGGTGGCGGTGCGGCGGATCGAGGGTGCGGGCGGCAAGCCTCCGCTGGTCGTGCTGAACCGCAAGCAGTACCACGTTCCGGGTTTCCTTTACAGGCGGCTGTAAGTTCCCATGCAGCGGGTGTTGCGGGCCGAAAAGAACGACTGGTTGGCGGTGGCGGCGATTGCGGTGCTGGCGGCGGCGACGGCGTTGCTGGTTCCGGCAGAGCATCTGCTATGGGTTTGGATCGGCGTGGCGGGGCTGATCGTGGTGTTAATGTGGTCGCGGTTCGGCGACCCGCTGACCCTGGTGCTGGCCTGGTTCGTGACCAGCGCGTGTTTTTCATACTTCTTCTGGCGGGCGCCGCTTCCGGGCGGACTGTTGCACGTGACGGTCGACCGGCTGTTCATGCTGGTGGTGGTGACGGTGATGGTCCTGAGTCTGGTGGTCGGGCGGGTCTCATGGCGGCCGCTGCCGGCGGTGGTGAAGCTGGCGGTGGTGATGGCGGGGTACTTTTCGGTGTCGCTGTTGATGAGCGGCTTTGCCAGCATCGCGGACGTGACGCCGCACTTTCGCCTGGTGGGCGGGTACTACTTTCCGATCATCGGGATGGTGATCGCGTATCTGGCGGTGCGGGACGAGCGGCAGGCGGCGAAACTGGCGTGGTTTTTCCTGGCGTTCGGGCTGTACCTGACGGTGACGGCGTGGGCTGAGTATTTCGGCGTGTGGGAGTTGGTTTTCCCGCGGTACATTGCGGATCAGGAATTGGGCATCCACTGGGGCCGGGCGCGCGGGCCGTTTCTGGTTTCGCCGAGTCTCGGCGTGACGCTGGTGTTCTGTTTTTTCAGCAATCTGTATCTGGCGGGTCGGATGCACGGTCCGGCGCGGCTGCTGGTTTATGCCGCCGATCTGCTGATGGTTCCGGCGATTTTCTTTACGCTGACGCGGTCGGTGTGGCTGGCGATGGTGGTCTGCCTGGTGATCTACATCGCCTTCAATCGCCGGGTGCGGACAAAGGCGGGCGTATTCGCGGGTTTGGGCGCGGTCGCGGTGGTGCTGATCGCGGTGCTGTGGCCGAACCTGACGTCGCGCGACCGGGCCACGGGCGGGGTGTCCGATCCGTATCCGATCTACGCCCGGGTCGGGCTGGCCAAGATCAGCATGAAGCTGTTTTCGCAGCAGCCGGTTTTTGGGGTTGGGTTCGGGCACTTTCGCGACGCAGCGGTGCAGCGAGGCGTGGACCCGGCCAGCGTGTACATGCGGTTCGCCTCGCAGCAGATGGAGCACAACAACTTCCTGAGCGTGCTGACCGAGACGGGCGTGGTCGGGCTGGTGTTGTACGTGCTGGTGCTGATCGGTCTGCTGCGGGTCAGTCTGCGGGTGTACCGGCGACTCTCGCCGACCGGGCGCGGCTGGATGACGCGGGACTTCGTGGTGCTGTACTGGATCATGTTCGCCAATTACCTGATCGACGCGATGTTCCGCGAGACCTCGGTCGACCCGTTCAACAACTCGCTGTTCTTCGTACTCAGCGGGATGGTGCTGGGGATGGATTTCCTGCTGGCCGGGCCGGCGGCAACGTGGTCGGCGGCGCGGACCGATCGGGCGGACGCGGCGTTTGCGGCGGACGCATCCTTGCGATAGAATGGCAGCGATGAACGGCAACGCGAACAGGCTGGAAGGCATGGGCGATTCTCAGCGGCTTGAACTTCTCCTGCGGGCTCGGCACGCGTGCATTTCCATTGTCAGCTACGAGGAGGCCTATGCCCTCGACGTGGTGCGCGACGCGGCCCAGCGGATGCGGCGGCCGATGTGGTATTGGAGCGTGATCCACGGAGTTCGCGACGCGTTCCGCGACGACGGGCTGCCGATCAAGGACACCGAGCATCCGGCCGCGGCGCTGTACCACTTCGCGATGCGCGAGAACCGGTCGGTGTGCGTGATGCTCGATCTGGTCGAGCACCTCAAGGACGCCCGGACCCAGAGGATTCTGCGCGAGGTGATTGGGCGGTATCGCGAGACGGGCGGGC
>JAAYCJ010000301.1 GCA_012729815.1 Phycisphaerae bacterium
AAGCCAAGACGTCCGGACGGCTATAATTGACGGTGGGCTCGAAGGTCCGGGTTTGGCCTTTCGTACCGGTACCTGGGCTGGTTGGTGGACGAGCCACCGGCGGGTCGGCGGTCGGTCGGCGGCGGCGATTGAGCGGCAAGACGGCATGTCCGCGCAGCGGCGCGGAACGGTGATCGAGTGCATTTGGAGTACGTAGATGTTCAAGATCGAGAGCAAGGAAGTGCTGGGACCGGAGGTCTTCCGGTTCTGGATCAAAGCCCCGCGGGTGGCCAAGTCGCGCCGCCCGGGTCAGTTTGTCATCATCCGGGTCGACGAGAAGGGCGAGCGGGTGCCGCTGACGGTGGCGGATGTGAACCGCGAGGCGGGGACGATCAGCCTGATCGTTCAGCGGATCGGTTTCTCGACCCGCCGGCTGGCGGAAATGGAAGCCGGCGAATCGATTCCGGACGTGGCGGGCCCGCTGGGCCTGCCGACGGAGATCGAGAAGTACGGCCACGCGGTGGTGGTCGGCGGCGGCGTGGGCACCGCAGTGGTTTATCCGCAGGCGGTGGCCCTCAAGGAGGCGGGCAGCTACGTGACGGCGATCATCGGCGGACGGAGCAAGCCGCTGGTGCTGCTGGAGTCGCCGCTGCGCGAGGTGGCGGACGAGGTGATCGTCTGCACCGACGACGGCAGCTACGGCCGCCAGGGATTTGTGACCGACGCCCTCAAGGACCTGATCGAACAGGGCGAGCGGCCGGTGGACGCGGTGTACACCGCCGGGCCGGTGATGATGATGAAGCGGGTGGCTGAGGTCACGCGGCCCAAGTCGATCAAGACGATCGTGTCGCTGAACCCGATCATGGTGGACGGGACGGGCATGTGCGGCGGATGCCGCGTGACCGTCGGCGGCGAGGTCAAGTTCGCCTGCGTGGACGGTCCGGAGTTCGACGGCCATCAGGTGGACTACGATGAGCTGGCGGACCGGCTGGCGGCGTACCGGCCGCAGGAACGGCACCTGCTGGACGATGGCTGCAAACTGGCGGAAGCGGTCAAGAAGCTGGAGGAGGGACAGAAGTGATGAAGGCGTCGGAAAGACTGAAAATCGAACGGGTGGAAATGCCCGAGCAGGAAGCGGCCGAGCGGATCCGCAACTTTGAAGAGGTCAACCAGGGCCTGCAGCAGGAGCTGGCGATCCGCGAAGCCCAGCGGTGTCTGCAGTGCAAGAACGCCAAATGCATCGAGGGCTGTCCGGTGCGGGTGCGAATTCCCGAGTTCATCGCCGCGGTGGCCGACGGCAACTTCGAGAAGGCGGCGGAGGTCCTCAAGCAGTCCAACGCGCTGCCGGCGATCTGCGGCCGGGTCTGTCCGCAGGAGAGCCAGTGCGAGGCGTTGTGCGTGCGGGCGGTCCGCGACCGGTCGGTGGCGGTCGGCTGGCTCGAGCGGTTCGTGGCCGACTGGGCCCTGCGCCGCGAAGGCAAGGTGGGCGCATCCGTCAAGCCGCCGCAGCGCAAGGGCAAGAAGGTCGCGGTGGTCGGTTCGGGTCCGGGCGGGCTGACCTGTGCGGGCGAGCTGGCCAAGATGGGCTACGACGTGTCGATCTTCGAGGCGCTGCACGAGGTGGGCGGCGTGCTGGTCTACGGCATTCCCGAGTTTCGGCTGCCCAAGCGGATCGTGCACGCCGAGGTCGAAGCCCTCAAGCAGCTTGGCGTGGAAATCGAGACGAACGTCATCATCGGCAAGACGCTGACGATCGACGAGCTGTTCGACGAGGAAGGCTTCTCCGCGGTGTTCATCGCCAGCGGGGCGGGTCTGCCGGTGTTCATGAACATTCCCGGCGAGAACCTCAAGGGCGTCTACAGCTCCAACGAGTTCCTCACGCGGGTGAACCTGATGCGGGCGTACCGCTTCGGCGAGTACAGCACGCCGGTGCTCACCGGCGACCGGGTGGTGGTGGTGGGCGGCGGCAACACGGCGATGGACTCGGTGCGGACGGCGCGTCGGCTGGGCGCCGATCCGGCGGTGCTGGTCTACCGTCGTTCGCGCGAGGAGATGCCGGCCCGGATCGAGGAGGTCAAGCACGCGGAGGAAGAAGGTATCCAGTTCGAACTGCTGACCAACCCGGTGCGGATCCTCGGCGACGAGAAGGGCTGGGTCAAGGGCCTCGAGTGCGTGCGGATGCAACTCGGCGAGCCCGACGCGTCGGGGCGACGGCGCCCGGTGCCGATCGAGGGGTCGAACTTCGTGTTCGACTGCCAGGTGGTGATCGAGGCGATCGGGACGCGGGCCAACCCGCTGATCACCCAGACCACGCCGGACCTGGCGACCAACAAGTGGGGTTACATCGAGATCGACGAGAACAACATGACCAGCAAGCCTGGCGTCTTCGCGGGCGGCGACATTGTCCGCGGCGCGGCGACGGTGATCCTGGCCATGGGCGACGGCAAGCAAACGGCGGCGTCGATCGATCAGTACCTGGAGTCCCAGAACGGCAAGCAAGGGAGCTGACCGTGTCGCAACGCGCGAAAGTGACGATCGTGGGGGCCGGCAACGTGGGCGCGACCTGCGCCCACTGGCTGGCCTCGTGGCGGGTGGCCGACCTGGTGCTGATCGACGTGGTCGAGGGCATGCCGCAGGGCAAGGCGCTCGACCTGGCCCAGTCGGGTCCGGTCGAGGGCTACGACCTGACGATCACCGGGACCAACGACTATGCCGATACCGCGGGCAGCGACGTGGTGGTCATCACCGCCGGTTTGGCCCGCAAGCCGGGCATGAGCCGCGACGAGCTGCTGGCGGCCAACACCAAGATCGTCAAGACCTGCGCGGAGAACGCGGTCCGGCACAGCCCGGAGGCGATCTTCGTGGTGGTCAGCAACCCGCTGGACGCAATGGTCTACACCGCGTGGAAGGCCTCGGGCGTCGCGCCGCGCAAGATCGTCGGCCAGGCCGGCGTCCTCGACGTCGCGCGGTACAAGACGTTCCTGGCGATGGAGCTGAACTGCTCGGTGCAGGACATCTCCGCCCTGCTGATCGGCGGCCACGGCGACGACATGGTCCCGCTCCCTCGCTACACCAGCGTGGGCGGGATTCCGGTGACCGACCTGGTGCCGGCCGATCGCCTGGCGGCGATCGTCGAGCGGACCCGCAAGGGCGGCGGCGAGATCGTTTCGCTGCTCAAGACGGGCAGCGCCTACTACACGCCGGCTTCGGCCTCGGCCCGGATGGTCGAGTCGATCCTCCGCGATCAGAAGCGTGTGATGCCGTGCGCCGCCTACTGCGAGAGCGAGTACGGCATCAGCGGCTACTTCGTCGGCGTGCCGTGCATGCTCGGGCGCAGCGGCGTCGAGAAGGTCTTCGAACTGAAGCTGACCGCCGATGAGACGGCGGCGTTCGCTGAATCGATCAGCCACGTCCGCGAGTTGTGCGGCCAGGTGGACAAGCTGCTGGTTCAGGGCTGAGCGCCCGTCGAAATCGCACGACCTACCGGCCTGCGGCGGGCTTCGCCTGTGAGGCGTGATTCCGTTCTACGGATCACCTACCGCGAGCGATTCTGCAGAAACTCCAGGACCTGCTGGGTCAGTACGGGACAGGAGTCGAACTCCAGGCCTCGAGGCAGCCGGCGGTCCGGATCGATCAGGTATGTTTGGCGGTCGGGCCAGTCGGCGCGGTCGAGGAACCGCTTGAGGGCTGGGAAGTCCTCGGCGGCGAGGACAGCGGCGGGCATGGCGGCATCAACCTCGCGGAGTTGCCGGACGAGGTCCGGCCACCGGGTCGGCGCATGCAGGTCGATCACCACGACCTGGACCGCGTACTGGTAGAATCGCCGATGAATGCGGTCAAGACAGGCCAGCTCGTCGCGGCGGTACTCGCCATCCGGGCCGATCAGGTACAGCAGCGTGATCTGCCGGTCCAACTGGTGCAGGAAGCCGCGAAACTGCTCGAAGCGGATGACCGGCGGCTGATTGGGATAGACGAACCGGTACGGCAGATGCTCGTGCGGTTCCTGCGGCGGCTGAGGCAGGCTCTCGCGCGGAGCGCAGCCGGCCAGCATCGCCAGGATCAGGCACGTCAGCCGCCGCGGTTGGCATGTCCTGTCACTCGTGCTGATAGATGTCCCAGCCCATGTAGGTGTTCAGGGCCTCGGCGATCCCGTCGCCGACGTGGGCCTTGTTGACCGCCACGTGGTGCTCCATGCCCGTCTCGCAGATGTAGCGGAGCAGGAACTGCAGGTCGTCGATCTGCAGGACCCCTCGGCCGCCGAAGGTCTCGATCCTGTCATCCGTGAACTGCCCCTCGGCCACGTAGCCGACGATCTCGCCTTCATAGTCGTCGGTGCTGACCCGCAGCATCGTGGCCGGACCGGGCGTGATCGCGCCGGTGACCGTGCCATAGGCGTTATCCTGCCCGACGGTCCCGCCCAGAATGCTGTTGAACGACATCTCCGGATTGTCGAGGAAGCTGGCCGGCAGGTTGCTGCAGTGGAACATGATCATCTTGTCCGGATCGTCGCCGAAGTTGTTGTTCAGGTCGAGCAGCGCCGACGGCGTGCCCGAGGCGCACTGAAGGGCGTACATCGCCACCGCGCCGCAGACGTCGACTTCGCACGCAGCGGGCACGAGCTTCTCGCTGAGCATGCTCATCGCCGCGCACGGCACCACGCCGTAGTACTCCTCCAGTGAGGTCCAGCACTGGAGGGCCAGGGCTGAGATCTCGTTGTCCGTCACCCATCCTTCCAGCACGACGGCCAGACGGGCCAGCCGTTCCAGACCGGCTTGCGGCACACCATCGCTCTTGACGTATTTGCGGATCGCGTTGATTTTGGCCCGCACCTTGGCGTCGGAGGCCTTGAGCTTCTCGGCCCGGCCGATCACCTCCGAGAGGTCCAGCGTCTCGACCGAAATGTTGCTGCCCTGGAGCAGCCGTTCGCTGTAGCGGCAGGTGTTGAACGCCGCCGGCCGCGCCCCGATCGCCCCGACCCGCAGGCCGCGAAGACCCGTCGTTACCCGGCAGGTCGCGGCGAAGGACGCCAGGTCCATCGCGAACGCCTCGGAGTCGATGGCCTCGGTGTGCAACGAGGTCAGCGTGTAGGGAATGTCGTACTGGCGAAGGTTGTCGCAGACCGACAGCTTGCCGCAGAACGAATCGCGGCGGTACTGGATCGAGAGCTTGTCCAGGTCGTCCGGCCACGCGTGGACCAACACGGGCACGTCGAGGCCCGACCGTTTGATCGCCTCGGCCACGCCCTTCTCGTCGCCGAAGTTCGGCAGCGTCACGATGATCCCGTCGATCTTGCCGGCGTTCTGGGCGAACAGCTCCGCGCAGGCCTTGGCCTCCTCGAACGTCTCGACGCAGCCGTGCTTGCTCTGCGACGGACCCAGAACCACCACGTCATGGCCCTGTGCCTTGAGGTGCTTGATCATCGCCTCACGGCCCTCTTTGGCCAGCCGATCGGGAAAGAACCCGCGACAGCCCACCACCAGCCCGAACGTCGTCTTGCCCTTCTTCGCCATGACCGGTCTCCATTACAGAAGGTTCACTGTCCGTCTCGCCGACTGGCTCGGATTCTACCAGCCGTGCCGAACCGTCGAAACCGAATTTTCCCGGTCAATGAAGGTCCCGCTCTGAGTCCTGGATTTGAGCTCCCTCGCCCGATAGAATTCACAACTTTCCGGCAGGAGCCGCGAACGGCATGAAGATACGCACGGACTTTCATCTGCACACGCAGCTATCGGTTGACGCCGAGACGACGGTCGAGGCCATGGTGCAGCGGGCCATCGAGCTGGGATTTGACGAGATCGCCCTGACCGACCACCTCGACAACGACCCGGCCGACCCGGGCGCCGGCAAGTATGACCCGCACGAAGCCCTCGCCCAGAGTCACGCGATGGCCGCGCGCTTCGCTGATCGGATCGTCGTGCGGCACGGCGTGGAACTGGCTGAGGCGCACCGCTACGTCCGCGAAAACCAGGCCGTCTACGAACTGGCGGCCGATGTGCTGATCGGCTCGATCCACTACGTCGAGGGCCACGGCGTCCATGAGACGCTCTTTGACGTCATGGCGCCGCGCGAGGCGATCGACCGCTACTTCGTCCTCGCCGCCGAGATGGCTGAGCAGGGCGACTTCGACGTGCTGGGGCATCTGGACTACTTCCTGCGCTACACGCGAAAGCGGCATCAGCCGGACTACGACCCGCAGGCGTTTCGCCCGCGGATCGAGGCAATCCTCCGGACGATCATCGACCGGAACATCGCCCTGGAGGTCAACACCTCCGGATACCGGCGCGGCGCGGGCATCGATCAGCCGTTTCCGCAGCCGGTCATCCTCGGCTGGTACCGCGCGATGGGCGGCCGGCTGCTGAGCATCGGCAGCGACGCTCACAAGCCGGACGACATGGCGATCGGATTCGAACCGGTGGCGAAGATTCTCGCGGCGATCGGGTTCGATGAGTACCACGTTTACCGCGATCGTCAGCCGGTGGCGATCGGGCTCCGCCGCGACTGATGATCCTGCACTTACCGGGGCTTGGCGGCGGCCTCACCATTTGTCGGGTCCGATAAAAACCACCCTCAAGAGCCGCAATGCGGTCCGATAAACGCGGCGCAACGGCCCAAAACCTCCGGTTAGCTTAACCGACCCGTCCACCGGACCGATACATCACTGGCCGGAGTGCCACTTGGAGGGATGGATGGTTGAACAGGTTGTAGAAACGCAGACGCCGCTGGAAATCGCACCGGCGCAGTACGAACTGGTGCGGCAACTCGTCTACGAGCGGGCCGGAATCAACCTCGGCGAGAATCGCCAGCATCTGGTCCAGGCCCGCCTGGCCAAGCTGATCCGCGTGGGCAAGCTCTCGGGATTCGCCGAGTACTTCGAACGCCTCCAGAACGACAAGAGCGGTCAGGAACTCGGCCAACTGATCGACGCGATTTCAACCAACACCACCTACTTCTTCCGCGAGGCCGACCATTTCGATTTCCTGGTTGAGAATATCGTGCAGCGGATCGAGAAGGACCGATGGGCGGAAAACCGGCACGTTATCCGCATCTGGTCGGCGGCGTCCTCGACCGGCGAGGAGCCCTATTCGCTGGCGATGAAGGTGCACGATCTGCTGGAGGCCCATCCGACCGTTTCGGTCAAGATCCTGGCCACCGACGTCTCGCAGAAGGTGCTGAACATCGCCAAACTCGGCCGCTACGAACAGACCAAGCTGCGAAACGTGCCCGTCGAGCTTCGAGGAAGGTACTTCCGGGCCGTTCGCGACGAGCAGGGCCAGAGCTACGAGGTCGCTCCGTCCGTCCGCAACCTGATTACGTTCGGCCACTTCAACCTGATGAACTCTGCGTATCCGTTCAAGCACGGCTTCGATTACATCTTCTGCCGCAACGTGATGATCTACTTCGATCGGGCCACGCAGGAGTCGGTGATCCGCAAGATGTCGGCCCATCTGCGTCCCGGGGGGCATTTCATCGTGGGCCACTCGGAGAGCCTTAACGCCATCCGGCACGATCTGCACTACGTCAAACCCACGATCTACAGGAAGTGAGGCGGCCGTGGCATCGGGCAAGAAGATCAAAGTGATGATCCTCGACGACTCGCTTCCGATCCGGACGATCCTGGAAAAGGAGCTGAGCAAACAGCCGGACATGGAGGTGACGGCGGTGGTTCCCGATCCGGCCCAGCTTGCCACGCTTCTGGTCCGATATCGCCCGGACGTGCTGATCCTGGATCTGGAAATGCCCAAAACCGACGGCATGACCCTGCTGGGCATGGCCCTGCGGGTCCTTCCGGTCCGGACGATCATCCTCTCGTCGCACATCGAACCCAACGCCCGGGTAAGTCCGGAGATGGCCCGCCGCGGTGTGACTGACGTGATGCCCAAACCCGGCGGCGGTTCGTTCATCGCGCTGGGCAAGGTCATGGCAACACTGGCCGAAAAAGTGCGAGCGGCCGCCCGGCAGCGGACGCCGACCGCGATCAAGGCCCCGGTCAATGCGGAGGGTCCGGGCGGCAAGGGCGTTCTGATCGCGCTGGGCGCCTCGACGGGCGGCACCGAGGCCCTGCGGTTCGTTCTCTCGCAACTGCCGCCGGACATGCCGCCGATCGTGATCGCGCAGCACATGCCGGAATCGTTCACCGAATCGTTCGCCGCGTCGCTGCACGCAGCGTCCGAACTGACGGTCGTCGAAGCGGCCGCTCCGATCGAGCTGCGAGGTGGGCTGGTCGCGGTGGCCCGGGGCAATACGCACCTGACGGTGACCGCCAGACTGGCCGGATACATGGCCCAGCCGACACAGGGCGAACTGGTTTGCCATCAGCGCCCCAGCGTGGATGTCATGTTCAACTCGGTGGCCCTGGCTGTGGGATCCAATGCGATCGGGGCGATCTTCACCGGCATGGGCGAAGACGGGGCGGCGGGCCTGCTGGCCATGCGACAATCCGGGGCCATCACCATTGCCCAAAATGAGGAGACCTGCGTGGTCTTCGGCATGCCCAAGGAAGCGATCGCCCGCGGCGCCGCCCAGCACGTATTGCCGCTCGACCGAATCCCCCAAGCCCTCGTCAACGCCGTCCGCAGAAAGTCGCAGGAGATGACCGACACGCGCCCGGAACCCGTGGGACGCCGATAGGCTAACCAAAGAAGGCGCGAACGATTACCAGATCGACCAGCGCCGCGGTCAGGAAGAGGGCGGCGATCTTCAGGAACCACTCGGAACGACGCCCGCTGTGCGCTTGAGTTGTCGTTGCCCCGTTGCGGCTGAGGGTCGCCGCGGTCAACGGGGCCGGTTCCTCGATCCGATGCTGGACCTTGGCGATGATCACCGCAGCGCGATAGCGGTCGATGCGCAGCACCTTGGCCAGTTGAAGCAGTTCAAGCCGCTTGGAATACCGCAGAATCCCGCCCTCGAGGTTCTCAGCCACCGCGGCGGCAAACTCGGCTTCGTCCGCCCGGGGAAACTCCAACTCGGCGGGCAAAAGGTGTCGGCCCCGACGGACGGCCGGAGGGAAGCTGCGAATGAGACTATCTAAGTCGTGCTTATTAGCCACATCGCCGGTGGTGCCGACGATGGCATTGAGCCGGGAGGTCGTGCTGCTTGCGGTTTTCTCGCTCACTCTACTTCTGCCCTGCCAATGGGTTTCTCGGTTGATGGCCGCTTCCGCTAGGCCGCAAGTCCATTCTAGCCAAAACGATGGATTAAGGCAACCGGGGTGGCTAGAATCGACTTTTGCGAGGCAAATTATGGCGGAGGCACATAATACTTGAATAAGGTTGTACCGCCAGGCGGAGATTAGGCAAGATGAGTTCATCGGTGCGGATCGGGCCCTATCGGCTGGTGGATGTTCGGGCGATCCATGACGAAATGGTGATGCAGTTGGCCGGTGGGGCGTGCGTCTGCGGCAACGGCGACGTGCTGGCTTACTGGAATCGTTACACGGATGCGATCATGGGCAACGAGGCCCATTTCATGCGGTCCTCCGACCATGGCCGGACGTGGGAGATGACCGCCAAACCCATCGGCAGCCGCCACGAGGAGGGGGCGATCCACGTGGCGACGGGCATGGTGTGCCTGGCGGACGGCCGGCTGTTGCTGCCGTACGCCGACTACCAGAGCGGACGGACCGGTGACGATGAGCATCCGCGGCGACTGAAGAACAGAAACCGTCCAACGGAACTGTTCGTGGCGGTCTCGCGCGACCACGGACACTCCTGGCCCCAGCGGGTGAAGGTGGACCTTGGGCCGTTCAGATTCGCCTATCCGTTCGGGCGGATCGTGGAACGTCGGGACGGATCTCTGATGTTGCCGGCGGTGGCCTGCGAGAAGGACTGGCTCGAGACCCGCGGTGAAGCCACCCCGTTCGAGAACGGATACTTCCTCTCGCGCGACGGCGGCGAAAGCTGGGGCGATTGGCATCCGATCGTGCCGGCGCCGAATGAACTGGGATGTGTCGAGACGACGATCGCCCGGTGTTCGGATGGAAGCCTGCTGGGATTGCACCGGACCACCACGGCATGGGTGAAGAGCCAGCGGCCGTTCGATGCGGGCGTGCTGGCAGCGACCCGCTCAGCCGACGACGGCGAAACCTGGTTGGACCCGGAACCGACCGAACTGCACGGCGAGTGCGGATGTCTCGTCGCCGACGGCGACCGGCTCATCGCCGCCTACCGCAGCGCCAAGAACGCCCCGCCCGCCACGCCGTTGGGTATGATCGTCGTCTACAGCGACGACGGCGGGCGCACCTGGACGCCCGAAACGGCCCTGCCCGACCCGCGCGGACGCACGCACGAGAGTTGGCACGAGACCGGCATGCCGGACATCGTCAAAATGCCAAGCGGCCAGATCGGCATCGTCTACTACAGTCACGATCCGAACCTGCCGTGGTGTCCGCCCAAAAACGATCCGCTCTGGCAACAGGTCCCGCATTTCTGGAAACGCTACCTGGCGATCGCGATCCTCCAAGCCGACTGACGCCGCTGAGAGAACACGGGCCCAACAGAAGGCCGCGAAGGAAACGGAGAAGGCAGCGGTTGCGGACATCACGCCCGGCTGTTTCCTGGCGGATACTGTGAAGAGCGGTCTACCAGGTGTACCGGATGCGGTAGGTGACGGTGGCCTTCCCGTCGGCTTCAACGGGGACTTGGAACTTGATCGTCCGGGAGTCGAGTTTGGTGTAATCGTGCGACGACTCGAGCATCTCCCAGTCGCTCCAGCGGTAGAGTTTTTCGATCACGGTGACCTCGATCGGCTCCTGCTTGTGGTTCTTCAGGACGATCTCGAAAGCCTCCTCGATCACCGTCGCCGCCGGCCGCTGGAAGTCGGTCTGCGTGCGCGAACCGGTCACGTCGAACGCATCGCCGACGTAGACCAGGATGCGCTCGTCGACGGCGGTGCCGGGAATCACGTCCTCGCCGACAAATTCAAGGCTCTGGTCAACGTCGCGTTTAAACACGCGGACCTTGCCGCCGGGCAGGGCCACGCCGAGGTTGTCGTCAGCGGTGTTGCGGATCGCCAGCAAAACGTTGACCTTGGTGTTCTCCTCGCGACCGAAGCCAGGCTCCTCATAGACCCGGCCGGGAACGAATCGCACCCGCCCACCGTCGTAGAGGTACGTCTTGCGGACGGGCACGTTCTGAGCGGTGATGAGCGTGATCTGCTTGACCTGGTTGTCGAGCACCGTGGTCGGCCGGTCGAGGCGGTAGAGGCGATAATCGCCGAACACCTCAGCCGTCTCGTCGCCGCGCTGCCCGGTGGGCTTGATCTCCTCGACGGCCCGCAGGTACTCGATGCCCTGCAGGAACGTGGCCGGCTGATCGGTCCGGCCGATCCCGGCGATCAGCTTCACGTCGGCCTGCTCGTACGTCTTGCCCGATTCGTTCTTGATCGTGACCAGGCCGGTCAGATCGATCCGTGTCTCGTCCTCGTTCAGCACGACGTTGTAGTCGGCATTCCAGCCGATCTGGCGGGCAATGTAGCTGAGCTGGATAGCCTGCGGCCCGGCGGCCGGCGAATAGAGCTGCCAGACCAGCGTCGGCTTGATCACCAGGTTCTCGGGCAGCTTGTCGAGTCGGACGGACTGGACCGTCTTGAGCGTGAGGATCTTCAGGCCGCCATTCGATTTCAGGACGATCCGGTCGTTCTCAGCGACCAGCAGCGTGCCTTCGATCATTTCGCCCTGGTTGGTGATGACCCGGACCTCGTGGCCGACGTATTTTTGCATCAGCCTGGCCGCTCCGACCAGGTCGAACTCGAAGTTCTGTTCGACCACCTTGAACTCCGGATTGTCGGGCGCGACGACCCGCACGCTCGGCGGCTCCAACGTGGCCGGCAGGTCGGTCAGCCGCAGCTCGCTGACCCCTTCGGTCAACTCGACCGTCCGGCGGTCCTTGACCAGGGCGAAATCGTCTTGGTAGATCGACAGGGAGTTCTGCGGCTGGGCGAGAGCGAGACTGGAAAGCAGCAGCAGGCTGGTTGTTACGCGGATCATGGTTCGGCTCCTTTGGCGTTGGGGCGCGTCGGTCTGATGGTGGTCAATAGCGTTCATAGAGCGCCGTGTATGTGATCTTGCGTTCGGCGTTGGCGTCGAGTTCGAACTCGAAGAGGATGGTCTGGAAGCCCTTCTTGGTCCAGTCCATCGACGCCTCCTGGATCTTCCAGTTCATCCGGCCGTGCAGTTGCTCCAGTACGCGGACGGCGACCGGGCTGTCCTTATGGTTGCGGATCGCGACCTCGTAGCTCTCGGTGTGGGCAAGCCGGCTGATGCGGTTCTGGTCGGTCATTCTCCGCGAGCCGAGCACGTCAAAGCTCCGCCCGACGGTCAGCGACAGCTCCTCGTCCTTGGGTGTGTGATCGACCGTGTCGTCGCCGACGAAATGCTCATCGCCAAGGCGGTCGCGCTGGTAGAGCCGCACGTTGCCGGCTGGGATGGGCAGGCCCAGTTGGTTCTCCTGCGTATTGGGCACAGTCAAGACGATGGCCAGTGGCGTCATTTCGCCTCCCTCGCTGGGAGGATAGGGCATGTAGCGCCCGCGACTCGGACGGTTGTTTTGGGCGAACTCGTAGGCGACCGAGTAGCCGACGTCGTGGGCGCTGAACAGCTCGATCTGTTTACTCTGGTTCTCGCGGATGGTCGTCGGCCGGCCCAACTCATAGAGATGATACTCCGCGAACTGACGCTCCTCGAATCCCGGCGGCGGAGCAGGGGCTTCCATTGCGCCCGCCATTCTTTCCATTATCAAGGGGGCCTCCTCCTCAGCCTTGACCTTGTGCACGTCGCCGGCCACCAGCTTGAGATTGGCCTCCGGATACGCCGCCCCGCTGGTGTTGGTCAGGGTCACCCAGGCGGTGATGTCCAGCCGCCGCTCGTCCGGCCGGACCAAAACGTTGTAGTCGGCCTGCCAGTTCAGGCCCGCCGTCTGGTACGCGACCTCGACCGGAACCGTCCCGTCCTGTTCGCGGGAGACCCGCCAGACCAACGCCGGTTCGAGCATCAGACCCTCCGGCAGCCGCGGCAGCCGGATCGCCTGGTACTCGTCTTCAAGGTAGAGGATCTGGATGCCGTCGTCGCCGGCGAGGGTAAGCCGGCCGTCATCGAACGCCAGCAGCGTTCCGGCGTACAGCTTGCCGCCCTCGGTCACGACTTCCACCGGCTGATCGAGCATCTTGCCGAGCAGCTTCCCCACGCTGACCAGGTCGTAGTTGAAGTTCTGCTCCAGAACCTCGCAGCCGGCCTGCGGCGGGCAGAAGAACAACACCGATGTCGGATCGATCTTCGCCGCCACGTCCTTGAGCGTCACCGCGCTGACGCCGACGGGGATCTCGAACGTGTGCGTCGCCCGCACCACGCCAAAGTCCTGGTTGTACACGGTCACCGCCGGCGCGGTGGTCGGCGCCGCGTTCTGCCCAACAACCATCAGCGAAAATCCGCAAACCACAGCGGCAATCATGGCGAGCTCCTTGGAATCGGTTGCCTCGTCTACCCATTGGACGCGGTCGGGCGGAAAACGTTCCCCTAATTCGCCAGCCGATGATAACCCGCAGGCCAGTCTCTGACAAGCCGAAACTGATGGACGTCGATGTGGCTCCGCCGCCCCCGGCGGAGTCTTCCTCTGCCATTGCCAGCGGTGACGGCCCACTGCAGGCAACGGACCCCCATCCTCCGTCCACCCATAACCCGCAGGCCAGTCTCTGGCAAGCCGAAACTGACGGACGTCGATGTGGCTCCGCCGCCCCCGGCGGAGTCTTCCTCTTCCGCGGCCAGCGGTGGCGACCCACTGAGGGCAACGAACCCCCATCATCCGTCCACCCATTCACGCCACAGCCAAGGATACTCATCCTCGGACTGCACGAGCCCCTTGCGAACGGGGTTGGCGCAGATGTAATTGACCTTCTCGCGAATGCTCTCATCGGTCCGCAGGATATGATCGAACGACTCGCGTTGCCACACGGGTCCGCGACGGCCGAGCACGCGATTGACGGTGTGAGCGGAGGTTCCCTTGATCCCATTCATGATCTGGGCCAGCCCGAAAGGATTGCCTTTGCCGTCGCTTCCCGGGGTGAACACCGGGTGTACGTGGTTTGGCATGACAACCGCCCCGTGCATCCACACCTTGGCTGGGTGATCGTGAACACAATGGCCCAGGACCAACCCGCGAACGGACTCCGGCAAGGCCCATCCCCTGTGGGTGCAGAAGGTCACGAACAGCGTCTTTCCCTCGGCCTGGAGATGAGGTAAGTTGCGGAAGTAGCGGCTTGCGGCGGGCTTGGCCAAATGATGGCTCAGATCATCCGACGACATGGAATGCCCACTGTCTCTCTGTCGAAATCAGCTCCGCCACTCTCGGCGGCGCCCGGTTCATGCATCTGCAGTATAGCGGCCTTTCGCAACTGCCGCAAGAGTGTCTTCGTGACGACGCGGGCGAAGCGGGGGAAGAAGACTCCGCCGAGGGCGGCGGAGCTACATTTAACCGTCGGCGGGCAGTTGCCGCGTCGTGCGGTCGATCAGCGGCGGCTCGGGCATCTCGCGCTTGGCGCTGACGCCCAACCCGTTGAGCTTGCGGGCCGTCGGCTGAATGCGCGTCTGGAACGTGCCGACGGCTTTGTTGTAGGCATCCAGTGAACCGTCGAGGTTCTTGCCCAGCGCCGCCAGATGCTCGGTGAAGACGAGGACGCGCTCATAGAGCTCGGCGCACACCTCGCGGATTTCCTCGGCGCTGCGGGTGAGCTTTTCCTGCCGCCACCCGAACGCGACGGCGCGGAGCAAAGCGATCAACGTCGTCGGTGAGGCCAGGATGATCCGATTCTGCATCGCCTGATCCACCAGGTCGCGATCCGCCGCCAGCGCGGCTGAGAAGAAACTCTCGCCCGGCAGAAACAGCACGACGAACTCCGGACTTTCCGAGCCGAACTGCTCCCAGTAGGATTTGGCACCAAGCTGGCGGGCATGACCCCTGACCGCCTGGGCGTACCGCGAGAACGCCGCCTTGCGCAGCCCGTCGTCGGACGCCTCGACCGCGTTAAGGTAGTCGTCGCACGGCACCTTGGCGTCGACCACGATCCGCCGGCTGCCCGGCAACTGCACGACCATGTCCGGCCGCAGCCGCCCGGTCTCGCCGTCGGTCGAAACCTGGGTGTGGAAATCGCAGTACTCGCACATGCCGGCGATCTCGACCGCCCGCTGCAGCGTGAACTCGCCCCATCGCCCGCGGGCCTGCGGGTTGCGAAGGGCCATCGTAAGCTGGCTGGTGCGGTCCTGCAGGGCGGTCTGCGTCTCGGTGAGGCTCTGAAGATGCTTTCGAAGGCTGCCGTACGACTCGGTGCGGGCCTGTTCGAGCTGGCGAAGCTGCTCCTCGTAGCGCTTCAGCGTGTCCTGCATCGGCTTGATGAGGGCCTCAAGCTCGTTCTTCTGCTTGCCCAGATCGCCCTTGGTCTGGTTGAGGATGCCGGTGAGCTTCTCCTGTGCCAGCTCCAGGAAGCTGGTGCTGGTGGACTTTAGCGCGTCGCCGGCCAGCGCCTTGAACGTCTCTTGAAGCGTCTCGCGGGCCTTCTCGAACGTCTGCTTCTGCTCAGCGATCGACTTTTCCCGCTCCTCGACGGTCTGCGTGAGCCTGGCGATCTCGGCCCGGCGGTCGGAAAGCTGCCCGTTGAGCTGCTCGATCTTCGATTCGCTTTCGTGGATGTCCTGGCGAAGGGTCCCAAGCTCCTGCTCGGTGCGAACCCGCTGCCCTTCCAGTTCGCCGATGGCCCGCGAGGTCTTCCGCTCTGCCGCGAGCCGCCCAACCAGCACGCCCGTCGCCGCCCCGATCGCCAACGCCACCGCTGATACCAGCAGATACGCCATCCGTCCACCCTCTCCGTTCATCCGTGAGAAACCACCAGCCGGAAGGAACCATCATACACATGTTAGGCGTCGCCGGCAAGGACCTTGCCGGTTCCTCACGCTACGCCGGCGGGCTCAGGCTTGACGCGACACAGCCGATCGGCTCTACTGGAACAGGGACAAACGATCATCACCGCCATCCGACCGGGGGAGACGTTCGAATGAGCAGGAAAACCAAGCGCCGGATCCTGTTCTGGGGTTCCATCATCGTATCGGTTGCGGGTCTGATCCTGGTCTGGGCCGTGCTGGTCGAACCGCGCCTGATCGACCAGCGGCGCTACACCGTGCGGGTGCCGAACCTGCCGACGGCGTGGGAAGGGCGGACGGTGGCGTTCATCACTGATCTGCAACTCGGCATGTGGCTGGACAACGAAAGCGCGGTTCGCGAGGTCTTGGCCCGGATCGCAGCCGAGCGGCCGGCCCTGCTGCTGATCGGCGGCGACTTCATATACCATCCGACCGAGGACGACACGCCGACCAAGGCCCTGGAGGAGTACAAGGAGGAGGAGGCCGAGCACCGGGCCGAGGTGGACGAGTCGATCGGAAGGGTGACGAGCCTGCTCAAGCCGATCGTCAACGCCAGGATCCCGGTCTACGCGGTCCTCGGCAACCACGACTACGCGATGGAGAACCAACAGTCGCTGAAGCTGGAGTGGGTGGCCGAGCGGCTCGAAACGGCCCTGGAGGAGATCGGCATCAAGGTCCTGAGAAACGAGTGGACGGCGATCGGCTCGCCCGCCGGCGCCGCCACACAGGAAGCAAAACCGCTCTACCTGGTGGGTATTGGCCCGCACTATCCCGGCGAGGCCAACGTGCACAAGGCGTTGGCCAGCCTGCCGTCCGACGCCGCCCGCATCGTCATCATGCACAACCCGCAGACCTTCGCCGACATCCCAGCCGGACAGGCTCCGCTCGCCCTGGCCGGCCACACCCACGGCGGCCAGATCCGCGTCCCGTGGCTCAAGAGCTGGTCATGGCTCGCCATCGTCCAAGCCCATGAAGTCCACGCCGACGGCTGGATCAACGACTTCGGCCATCAGGGCAACCGCCTCTACGTCAACCGAGGCATCGGCTTCAGCATAGCCCCCATCCGCCTCAACTGCCGTCCGGAACTGACCCACCTGACGTTGAGCGGGGAGTGATAACGAGTCTGCAATTGATATCTGACGCACCGGAGAGACGTGGTTCCGAAAGCTATGGAGGCATCAGAGAAGCGAGGCGTGAAGCCCAGTCCGATGTCAGCTAGAATCCGTGCAAAGAAAGGTTCTGTCAAGCAATTCCAGCCTCTCCTATGCAAGACCGCGCCGCAACTTCGCTACAACAGCATCCTCATTTCTGAGAGAAGTCTGCCAAAACCGGTAGACTTTCCAGCCACGCAGTCTTAGAAGTCGGCCGATGCGCTTGTCTCGGCGTTGGTTACCGCGAATCTTCTTCTCCCAATAAGAGAGATTTGATTTCGGCAGTCTGAACTTGCGGGGGTTCCCGTGCCAGAAATCCCCGTCGATGAAGACGACAAGCCTGTGAACCGGAAACACGAAATCTGGTCGACCGGGGAGCCTCATTCCGCGCCGCCAACCGACAATCTTGTGCTTCCTCATGATCGAGATGAAGCGAAGCTCAGTCGCAGCATTTCCGCGACTTCGAATCTTGGACATGATTTCCGAACGTTCTTGGCGGCTAAACACATCCGTCATTCAGCAGCTTCCTTCGAGTCCCTGACTTCTGTCTCTAGAATGTACTCCAGTTCTTCGTTAAGGAAGTCCAGAAGCTCAGCTTCGTTGAGCAAATCAAGCACACATACGCCGCCATGCAAATTCAGGCGCTTGGCAAGCTGCCTAATGCGGCTTCTGTTCTTGTCGCCACCCGCTAGAAGTATATCGCTCTTATGGAGCAGGAACTGAAGGAAGGCCTTGACTGTATTACTTGCGCGCCCCATCCCTCTCTCCAATATCTGTTGAGTGATATCAAGAGTAGAGAGCAGAACTCTGGTCAATTCGTACGGATCTTCCCGATCTGGATCAAAGGAAAGCTGCGCAGTCCACCAGAGACGCGCAATTCCATTTCGGAGCAGAGCTCTGCTTTGGCTTTGTGCAACGAAATACCGGGATTCAACGAAACGCACCGCTCTGCTGCGATTTGACATGTGTTGTTCAACTGGCCATCGAGCGCGCATATAGGACCAGCAGTCGATGTGAGTGAGTCTCGTCCACAGTCGAGGATCTCGCGCCTGAAGAGGAGTCAAGTGCCGTAAGGCTCTGTGAAAGGAAATTGCATTCTCCAAATCTCGCAGATTTCTGCCCTCCGGCAGGCAGAGAGAAGGAAACGCAACGACGTTAACTCCTGTTTCTAAACCATAACTGCTTTTCTTCGCTACGTCCGGTATCCATATCTCATCACGGCGATACTTGTCCAGACTCATACCGATGGAGCTATGGAGGGCATTAACAAGGGTACTTTTGAAGATGGCCAGCGGCCCCATGAATCTCTCCTTAAGATGCTTCTTCGATGAGTGTGCGAGACGATGAAAGCGCCCGCTTCAGGGGTAGCTCCAGAAGACTCTGCGCTAGGAATAACGGCTCCAATTCGAGGCTAAGCCCGTGATCCTCGATACGGCGATGAAGGGCACGCATCCACCGCCAATCATAGTCGTCAGCGCCGTTGGCTTCCTTAAGCACGTGTATTGCTTCCGCCAGAACAGGTAACACAATGGTTGTTGTCAGAGGACCACGAATTGCTTCATTGTGTTTGAGCAGCTTGTAGTCTGCGAAATCGCTTTTTGACAGGAATATCACGATCTTGTCTGCTTCAAACTCCGGCTCCATTGGGATGTCGCCGTCTTTTTGAGTTTCGCTGATCT